>JBEANP010000013.1:0-19985 GCA_041165385.1 Pseudomonadota bacterium
CTTCTGGCGTGCCGTGAGCTACCACTTCGCCACCCGCATCTCCCCCTTCGGGACCCAAATCAATCAACCAGTCGGAGGCGCGAATCACATCGAGGTTGTGTTCAATCACCACCAGCGAATGGCCCGCGTCCAGCAGCTTGCGCAGTGCGCGCATGAGCTTGGCGATATCGTCAAAGTGCAGGCCAGTGGTGGGTTCGTCCAGCATGAACAGCGAACCACGTCGGGCCAAAAACTGCTTGCTGGCGCTAACGCCTTTGGCAGCTTCTGCCAAAAAGCCCGCCAGTTTGAGGCGCTGTGCCTCACCGCCCGATAGCGTGGGCACCGGTTGCCCCAGCTTCACGTACTCCAGTCCCACATCCATGATGGGCTGCAACACGCGAATTACGTCACGGTCTGCGCTGAACAGATCGGCGGCTTCACTCACGGTTAAGTTGAGTAGGTCTGCCACATTGACGTTGCGGCCTTTGCGCTCAATCGTGACTTCCAAAACCTCGGGGCGATAGCGCTTGCCATCGCAGTCGGGGCAGCGCAAATACACGTCACTTAAAAACTGCATTTCTACATGCTCAAAACCCGAGCCACCGCAGGTCGGGCAACGACCATCGCCGCTGTTGAAACTGAATTTGCTGGCTGTGTAACTGCGCTCTTTGGACAGCGGCGCGCTTGCAAATATTTCCCGAAGTGCGTCCCAAGCGCCGACATAACTCACGGGGTTGGAGCGGGCCGTTTTACCAATGGGGGACTGGTCTACAAACACCACTTCACTGAGCTGATCGGCCCCCAGCAGGCGCGCATGGGCACCGGGGGTTTCGGTTGCTTTGCCAAAGTGGCGCAGCAGCGCAGGGGCCAGCACGTCTTGGATCAGTGTGGACTTGCCGGAGCCGGACACGCCGGTCACGCACACCAGGCGCTGCAACGGAATCTCCACCGAGATGTTTTTCAGGTTGTGCTCGTTCACACCCTCCAGAATCAGGCGTGGGGTGTTCATGGCCACCATGCGCTTGAAGCCCATGCCCACTTGCTTGCGCCCACCCAGGTAGGCACCGGTCATGGTGTCGGCACTTTTCAAAGCTTCGGTGCTGCCGTCAAACACAATATGGCCGCCCTTTTCGCCCGGGCCAGGGCCCATATCGATCATGCGGTCGGCAGCCAGCATCACTGCAGGGTCGTGCTCCACCACCACCAGTGTGTTGCCCGCATCGCGCAAGCGCTGCATTGCCACGATGATGCGGTGCATGTCGCGCGGGTGCAGGCCAATGCTGGGCTCGTCCAGCACAAAAAGCGTATTGACCAGCGAGGTGCCCAGCGCTGTGGTCAGGTTGATACGCTGCACCTCGCCGCCGCTTAGCGTGCGGCTCTGGCGGTCCAGCGTGAGGTAGCCAATGCCCACATCGCAAAGGTATTTAAGGCGCGTGCCCACCTCTTCAAACAATAACTTGAGCGTTCTAAATTCTGCTTCTGACGCCCCCCCAACAGGAAAAGCCGCCTGCCCAAGCCCTAGGTCCAGTTGCAGCGAATCAAAAAACCGCTTTAGTTTGTCCAGCGACATCAGCATCATGTCGTGCAGGCACAACCCCGGCAACGCCTCCAGTTGGTCACGAGACCACTTTACGCCTTGCGGCATGAACCTTTTGGCTGGTGGTAATACCGCATCGGCCTGTACTTTGGTGCCAATACGCCAGAGCAAACTTTCGGTTTTTAGGCGTGCACCGCTGCAAGTGCCACATGGCGTGTAACTGCGGTATTTCGACAGCAGCACACGGATGTGCATCTTGTAGGCCTTGGTCTCCAGATATTCAAAGAAACGATCTACGCCAAACCAGTGCTGGTTCCACTTGCCGTTCCATTGCGGCGAGCCCTTAAAAACCCAGTTCTTTTGCTCCTCGGTCAGCTTGTACCAAGGCGTATCGCGCGGGATGCCTGCGGCTTCTGCATGGCGCATCAGGTCGTCCTGGCATTCTTGCCAAGCCGGGGTTTGCATGGGTTTGACCGCCCCAGCGCGCAGCGTGAGCTTATCGTTGGGAATGACCAGCCCATAGTCCACCCCCACCACGCGGCCAAAGCCACGGCAGGCCTCGCATGCGCCAACGGCCGAGTTAAAGCTGAACATGGACGCAATCGGGTCGCTATAGCGAATATCGCTTTGCGGACAGTGCAGCCCGGTGGAAAAGCGCCAAATTTCCGGGGTGGCAGTTGCTATATTTTCAATAGCTATAGCGTCAATATCGACGGGTGCTAGTGCCTCATTTGATGCATAAACATTGAGCCGGCTGCTGCCTCGCTTAAGCGCAACCTCTATGGCCTCTAACACACGGGCCTTCTCTACGGCATCCAACCGAAAACGGTCAGCCACCACGTCCAGAACTTTACGGGGCCCGCTGATGGTGGCCACTTCGCGTTCCGCTTGCACCCGGGTAAAGCCGCTGGCACTGAGCCACTGCGTTACTTCTTCGGGCGAGGTTCCAGCGGGCAACTCCACTGGGAATGTAAGCACCAGCCGTGGATTTTCGGCTGCCAAGGCGCGCCGGACCAACTCGGCATAAATGGTTTCCGGCGTGTCGTGTTGCACCGGCAAGGCGCTGTGCTTGTCAAACAGATGCCCCGCACGCGAGAACAAGAGCTTCAGGTGGTCATTCAACTCCGTCATGGTGCCAACGGTTGAGCGGCTGGAGCGCACCGGGTTGGTTTGGTCGATGGCAATGGCAGGGGGCACGCCCTCGACCTTGTCCACCGCCGGCTTGTCCATACGGTCCAAGAACTGGCGCGCATACGCGCTAAAAGTTTCAACATACCGGCGCTGGCCTTCGGCATACAGCGTGTCGAACACTAAACTTGACTTACCCGAGCCGCTTGGGCCAGTCACAACGGTCAACTCACCCGTGCGGATGTCGAGGTCAAGGTTTTTGAGATTGTGCTGCCGCGCCCCGCGAATGCGGATGGTGCCTTGTGACATAGTGAATGCTCTCCGTAAAGGGGAGAATCATTCTAGACACGAGTGATTAACCTTTAAGTGCGCGCTCTAAATCACGCGAGAGCTTGGGGCCAACGGCCTCTTGTATTTTGGGAAACAGTGCAAGTAGCTCCGTGTAGCCCGCCGCCGATTCGACGGACAAATTCAACCTAAAGCCACGCAAGCCTAAACCTGCAGTCAATGCAGTGGCAATTGGTTTGGCATCCGCATAACGCTCTTGGTGCGTACGGCTGCTGACGGGCTCTGGCGGGGCAGCAGCTAATGCTGAGGGCGCTGTGACGGCTTGATCGCTTGCAACAGCGCTCAAAAAACCTTGCGCCTGCATGTAGTCCACATCCTCTTGGGTAATGCCCAAGCCTGCGGCGGCTATTAGTACCTGCTGAACGGTTTTAATACCGTCAAACAAGATAAATGTGGAGCGCTGGCGTGCTGAAAAAAGCGGCGAGCGCTCTTTGAATGCCAACTGACCTGTCTCTGTTTTTATTAATCGCATCGTATTATTCTAGATGCGTTGAAAGTTGGCACATAAAAATTATTTTGCAGCGCTGGCAGCACTTGCAGGTGCAGCGGCTGCTGGAGCCTCGGCGTGTATGGGTTCACCATGCTTTTCACCACCCATATCGATATCGCCACCTTTGCTCAAAATGAAGAGCGCAGCACCGGCGAACACAATAAATCCGACCACAATTTTCCACATACCATTTCCTTCAAAAAAAAAGGCTCTCAAGGAGAGCCAGTAATACCCCTGGCCGCAAGCGGCCAGGGAGTTAACTCAGCTTACGCTTAATCGTTAGCGTAGATGTCCACGTCTTTGGTCTCTTTAACAAACAACATGCCGATAACAAAAGTCATACCAGCAACGATGATTGGATACCACAAGCCGTTGTACATGTTACCTGTCTGGGCCACGATCGCAAAAGCGGTTGTAGGCAACAGACCACCGAACCAACCATTACCAATGTGGTAAGGCAAGCTCATGGAGGTGTAACGAATACGTGTTGGGAACATTTCCACCAACATAGCTGCAATAGGACCGTACACCATGGTCACCAAGATCACCAGGTAGGTGAGGATGGCGATAACGGCAACTTTGTCAAACTTGGCCATATCGGCTTTTGCTGGGTAGTTAGCGGCTTTCAAAGCAGCAGACAGGTTATTACCCAACAAGATACCACCAGCAGTCTTTTCGTTGCCCATGTCTTTGACAGACTTGGTAGCAGCTTCGATAGCTTTGGGGTCTTGCGGCTGAGCGGCAGTCACTTCGGCCAACTTGGCTTCAGCTTTTGCTTTGGCAGCAGCGATGTCTTCAGGTGTGTACTTCACTTGAACCACAGTTTCGCCAACCTTGATGGAGGCAGGTGTACCGGCAGGAGCTTCGATGTTTTCGTAGCTCACAGAAGCGCCAGCCAAGCGTTGCTTAGCAATGTCGCAAGAGCTGGTGAACTTCACAGTACCTGTGGGGTTGAACTGGAATGAGCACTCTTTTGGATCCGCAGTCACGGTAACCTTGTTAGCAGCTTGTGCAGCAGCCAAATCAGGGTTAGCAGCTTTGGTCAACGCAGTGAACACGGGAAAGTAAGTCACCACAGCCAACAGGCAACCAGCCATGATGATGGGCTTGCGGCCAATCTTGTCAGACCATGCACCGAACACGATGAAGAAAGGTGTACCAATGATCAAGGAGATAGCCACCATGATGTTGGCAGTCGCGCCGTCCACTTTCAATGCTTGGGTCAAGAAGAACAGAGCATAGAACTGACCGGAGTACCAGACCACAGCTTGACCAGCAGTCAAACCAACCAGTGCCAAGATAACGATCTTCAAGTTTTTCCATTGACCGAAAGACTCGGACAGAGGTGCCTTGGAAGTCTTACCTTCAGCCTTCATTTTGGTGAACGCTGGGGACTCATTCATGCTCAAACGGATGTAAACCGAAACGGCCAACAACAGAATGGAAACGATGAACGGAACACGCCAGCCCCAGTCAGCAAAAGCTGCTTCGCCAATGATGGTACGTGTACCCAAAATCACCATCAACGACAGGAACAAGCCCAAAGTCGCTGTGGTTTGGATCCAAGAAGTGTAAGCACCACGCTTGCCGTGCGGAGCGTGCTCAGCCACATAAGTAGCTGCACCGCCGTACTCACCGCCCAGTGCCAAGCCTTGCAACATGCGCAAAGCAATCAGGATCACAGGAGCTGCAACGCCAATGGTGGCGTAGTTAGGCAAGATACCCACGATGAAAGTGGCCAAGCCCATGATCAAAATCGTCACCAAGAAGGTGTATTTACGACCAATCATGTCACCCAAACGGCCGAACACCAATGCGCCGAAGGGGCGCACGATGAAGCCAGCGGCAAACGCCAACAACGCAAAAATGAAGGCAGAGCCTTCGTCCAAGCCGCTAAAAAACTGCTTGGCAATAATTGCGGCCAAAGAACCGTACAGGTAAAAGTCGTACCACTCAAAAACGGTACCGAGCGAGGAAGCGAAGATAACTTTCTTCTCTTCCGCGGACATCGGACGTGGGGCTGTAGTTGCCATACTTGAATCTCCAGTTATAAATAAATATCGACCGACCAACTCGGTCAGTGGACAGGACTATGGGCACTGGTTCTGACCCATATCTGACGGCTCACCAACAGAAACTTACCCACAACCTCCGAAAAAACCGTAAAACCGGGGTTAACCCTCTAAAATTTTTTCTTAATGTGAAAAATAGCGGTATTTTGGTCGCTTCTCAAGAAAATGATCAGCATTGATGCCAAGGGTAAACACTAGTATTCCCCACTATAAATTAAGGTCTTTCCAAGCCCGACCACCATGATTCAGTCCTGAAGCGAGTCATCTGTCTGCGCTTATTCGCTGTGAACCCGATCGTTCAGCGCAACTACCCCAGTAAATCGGCAACTGACGGGCCCTTCAATTTACGGGCGCGCAGTGCCCACCGGAATGGTTGTCACGCTATGCCATTGAGGTCCGTCAAACCAAGAGCTGTTTTCCAGATAGGCGCGCAACATGGGCAGGCCGTCCACACCCCAAAAGACCTTGCCATCCACCTCAAACGCAGGCACTCCAAACACGCCTGCGGCAATGGCAGCTTCGGTGTGGGACTTGAGTTGCGCTTTGACGGTCGCATCCGTCGGGCTGCGTTCAGGGGCCAGTTCTTGGGTTATGGCATTCAGCCGCGCTGCATCGGCCGCGTCGGCTGCGCCTGTCCAGGCATGACGAAACAGCGTTTCACACACATAGCGGTTGGGAAAACCCCGTGCATCCGTGGCTATGCCCAAGCGCAGCAGACCCAAAGGGTTGAACGGGTGCGCTGCGGGCATGTCCAAGGCAATGCCTTTGCTGTGGGCCAGCCACAGCACCTGGCGGTAAGTCCAATCGCGCTTGGCAGGAATTTCCGCCGGGCCCAACTGTCCATGGTGCTTGAGCAGCGCTGCAAATAACACCGGCTTATAGGTCACCGAGTACCCCAAGCCCATCAGTGCATGGGGCAACTCTTCAAACGCCAGATAGGCGTAGGGTGAGATGAAGTCCAAATAGAACGTGATGTGTTTCATGGGGCTCGTTTCCCGGCACTAACTAAAGGCGGTGGGGTGCGTCTGCGCGAGGCGGGTGGACAAGGTACTCCACAGCGCTTTCTTCTCGGCGTCGCCTATGCGGCTCCATTCGCGAATTTCGTCGATGGTACGAAAGCACCCCTCACACAAGCCGCTGCCGGTGTCCATACGGCACACCGACACGCACGGTGAAGGCACATTTTCGACCACAGCCATCACGGAGACTGCGCGAGAAGCTAGTGTTTTGATAGCGTTTTCGCGCAGCAGAAGATCGTCTTTGCAGGCAGTCTCGGGTACTTCCACCACGTTGGCCACGGGCGCGCCCGTGAGGGTCACCAAGTCTTGCGGATGCAGTTGAAACACACCATGCGGGTGGCCGGCCGCCGCCCACACTTGCTCAAAGCGAAACAAGTCGCTGTCAATGAGCGTTACGCCCGGCATGGCGTGGGCCACGGGGCTCACACCACCAATCGAAAACCCGGTGCGCTCTTTGACAAACGCAGCATTGGCGCGGCCCAGCGGCCCCACCAGTGCGGCCACTTTGGCCTCGTCCACACGGCGGTCGCCAGATGTGATGACCAGCACAGCAGCGTCATCCGACAAACGTTTGAAGATGATGCTCTTGGCAATTTGGCCCACGGCCACGCCCAACGCGTCAGCAGCCTGCTGCGCTGTGCGTGCAGCACCGTCCAGCATCACCGGCGCATGCGGATGGTTTTTGTCTTGCAGGGCAGCGGCCACGCGCTGCACGCCTTCAGGTAATTCAATCAATTCAGCTCCACACATTCATTTTTCAGGGTTCAACCCAGGCGTTTGGTCAGCAGCGCATTGGCCGCGCGGGAATGCGGCTTGCGGCCTAAAAAGTCACTGATGAACTTGCCCGCGTCTATCAGCTTGTCCAAGTCAATGCCAGTCTCAATGCCCATGCCGTGCAACATGTACACCACGTCTTCGGTGGCCACATTGCCGGTGGCGCCCTTGGCATACGGGCAGCCGCCCAGCCCCGCCACCGATGTGTCGAAGTGCCAAATGCCCATCTCCAGCGTAGCCAGTGTGTTGGCCAGCGCCATGCCATACGTATCGTGAAAATGGCCAGACACCTGGTCGATGGCGTAATGCTTGAGCGTAGCCTCCAGCGCGCGCTGCACCTTGCGAGGTGTGCCCACACCAATAGTGTCTGCCACGCCAACATGCTGCACACCGATGTCGCGCATCAGCCGTGCCACCAACTCCACCCGCTCGGGCGCAATGTCGCCCTCGTACGGACAACCCACAGCGCACGAAATGGCACCGCGCACCGCAATGCCTTGCGCCACCGCAGCTTGCACCACCGGGCGAAAGCGCTCGATGCTCTCAGCAATAGAGCAGTTGATGTTCTTCTGGCTGAAGGCCTCGCTGGCAGCACCAAACACCACAATCTCGTCGGGCCTGCTCAATACTGCGGCCTCGAACCCCTTGAGGTTGGGCGTGAGCACCGAGTAGCGCACACCCACGCGGCGCGCAATGCCCGCCATGACTTCGGCGTTGTCGCCCATCTGCGGCACCCACTTGGGGCTCACGAAGCTGGTGACTTCAATTTCCTTGAGCCCAGCGTCTTGCAGTCGGTGCACCAGTTCTACCTTGATGGCGGCAGGCACGGGTTCTTTTTCGTTCTGCAAGCCGTCACGCGGGCCCACTTCGACAATTTTTACTTTGGAGGGGAGAGAAAGAGACATGGTATTCCTAGTATCCGCGTTGTGGATCAACCCTGCCCGCCACAGGCTCACCACGCTGCATGGCGGCAATTTTGCCGGCGATCTGCGCGATGCTCTCGCTGCGCAAAGTACGTGCTGAGGTATGCGGTGTGAGGGTGATTTTGGGGTGCTGCCAGAAGGCGTGCGTTGGTGGCAAGGGCTCTGTGCGAAACACATCCAGCGTGGCGCCTGCCAAATGGCCACTGTCCAACAGGGCCAGCAAGTTGTCGTCCACCAGATGCGCGCCACGGGCCACGTTGATCACATAACCACCGGGGCGCAGTTGCGACAAATGGCGGTGATTCAGAATGTCGCGGGTTGCACTGGTCAGCGGCAAGAGGCACACCAGCACACGGCTGGCTTGCAGGAATGCGTCGAGTTGCGCTTCGCCCGCAAAGCATTGCACGCCGGGCAATGACTTGGGCGTACGGCTCCAGCCATTCACCGGAAAATCAAACTGCGCCACCGCTTTGGCTACGCGCTCGCCCAATACGCCCAGCCCCAGCACGCCCACCGGGTAATCCACGCGGCTGCGCGGCTTGCGAAACGACCATTTGCCATGGGCCATATCGGCCTCGTAACCATCGAATTCCCGGAAATGGCGAATGACGGCATGGCACACATATTCGGCCATTTGCACCGACATGCCCGCGTCGTCCAGGCGAATGACCGGCACGCCTGAAGGCAGGCGCAACGCCATCAAGGCATCCACACCGGCTCCGGTATTAAAAATGGCTTTTAGGCCCGGCTGTTCGTCCAGCAGTTGCTGCGGCGGTTTCCACACCACTGCGTAATCGGCTTGCGGCGCGCCGGGTGCCCACAACGACACGCTGGCACCCGGCAGCAGCGCGTGCACGGCTGCTTGCAATTCAGGAATCCAGCGGGCGTGGTCTTGGTCTGCGGAGTAGTAAACGATGTGCATGAAATTACCTACTTACGCCGCCACCGCGGCCTCCAGCCGCAGCAGCTCTGCGCCGTCCGTCACTTGGTCGCCGGGGGCGAACAACAGCTCGGCCACGGTGCCGTCTGCTGGAGCTGCGATGGTGTGCTCCATTTTCATGGCCTCCATGACCGCAAGCGCCTGGCCCTTGGTGACCTTGTCGCCCGCCTTGACCGAGAACGACACCACCTTGCCGGGCATAGGCGCAGTCAAGCGGCCGCCTTCGGTGTGGGTGTCGCCTGCGTGGGCGAGTGCATCAACTGCTATTATTTGTGTAGCACCTGAGCTAATGAATACGTGCGCTACATTGCCTTTTGAGTATATTTTTGCGCTAACACGCTGATCGCCCAAGCCAATATCCAATGCGCCGCTGGCTGTGGGCACAAACCGCAGGCGCGCAGACTGGTCGCCCACGCGCAATTGCAGCGTGGGCTGGCCGCTGCCGTGCAAGGTGGTGAGCTGCGCCGTGCTGGCCACGCCTTGGTATTCCAGTGCAAAGCTGCGCACCGATGCGCCGTGCGACTTCCAGCCATCACGGCGTGCCCAAGGGTCGGTCCAGCCGTTGACGTCGCTGCGAGCGGCCGCTGCTTGCTCGTTGCTGAGGGTGTGCGCCACCAGCGCAGCCGCTGCCAAGGGCAAACCCACCTTGTCCTGGTTAAACAACACGGCTGCCTCGCGCGGGATCAGCGCGGTGTCCAGATTGGCATTGGCAAATGACGGGCTCGTAACCACATGACGCAAGAACTGCACGTTGGTGGCCAGACCCACGATATGGGTTTGGGCCAAGGCTGCATCCATGCGGGCCAGCGCTTCTTCGCGGGTGGCACCGTGCACGATGAGCTTGGCCACCATGGAGTCGTAAAACGGGCTGATGGTGTCGCCCTCACGCACGCCCGAGTCCACGCGCACTCCGCCGTTGGCACGCTCAAAGGTCATGCATGCAGGCAGGCCGTAGACATGCAGTGTGCCGGTGGCGGGCAAGAAATTGTTGTCCGGGTTTTCGGCGCAAATGCGGGCCTCGATGGCGTGGCCGTTGATTTTGAGCTGGTCTTGCATCAAGGGCAGCACTTCGCCAGCAGCTACGCGCAATTGCCACTCCACCAAATCCAGCCCGGTAATCGCCTCCGTCACCGGATGCTCCACTTGCAGCCGCGTATTCATCTCCATAAAAAAGAAGTTCATGCTGCCGCCGGCACGCTGCTCCACGATGAACTCCACCGTACCAGCGCCCACATAGTTCACAGCGCGCGCGGCGGCCACAGCGGCCAGGCCCATTTGCTGGCGCATCTCCGGCGTCATGCCGGGTGCGGGGGCTTCTTCCAGCACTTTTTGGTGGCGGCGCTGCACCGAGCAGTCGCGCTCGAACAGGTACACATAGTTGCCGTGTGCGTCGCCAAACACCTGAATCTCAATATGGCGCGGGCGCTGCACGTATTTTTCAATCAGCACCGCGTCATCGCCAAAGCTGTTGATGGCTTCGCGTTTGCAACTGGCCAGCGCTGCGGCGAAGTCTTCGGTCTTGTCTACGGCGCGCATGCCCTTGCCACCGCCGCCTGCGCTGGCTTTGATCAGCACCGGATAGCCAATGCGATCCGCCTCGGCGTGCAAGAGCGCTTCATCCTGGTTGGCACCGTGGTAGCCGGGCACCAGCGGCACACCGGCTTTTTCCATCAACTGTTTGGACTCGGCTTTCAAACCCATGGCCTTGATGGCTGATGGCGGGGGGCCAATGAACACCAGCCCCGCTTTGGCGCAGGCCTGCGCAAACTCTTCGTTCTCACTCAGAAAACCATAGCCGGGGTGAATGGCCTGGGCACCCGTAGCCTGGGCCGCAGCAATTATTTTTTCCCAGCGCAGGTAGCTGTCTTTGGGCGCGCTGCCGCCGATATAGACCGACTCGTCGCACGCGGCCACGTGTTTGGCCGTGGCATCCGCATCGGAATAAACCGCTACGGTTTTGATAGCCAGGCGCGCAGCCGTGGCAACCACGCGGCAGGCAATTTCGCCCCGGTTGGCAATGAGGATTTTGGTGAACATGGGGAAGTCTCTCTTTATTTATCAGTCCAAACAACACGGTCGTCCACGGCATAGAGGCTGCAGGGGTTGTTGAGTTTTTCGCAGTTTTTGATTGCGGCATCCATGGCAGTGCGGCCATAATCGCGGGCCAAAGCGCCTTTACTGGAGACCGCTACGGCCCGGGGGAACGGCTTTTCAAGCCATTCGCGGTACAGGGCCCTGCCCGCGCCGCTGGCCGGCACACGGTCGGCATCGCTCAAGGCTGCAAAGTCGGTGGCAGCCGGCAGCGGACCGGCATGCACCGATTCGTCCAGCAAGGCCATGTCCGGGGTGAAGGCCAAACGTACGCCTAAAAATCGCAACAACTCTTGAGCCGACGCAATGCGCGCAACGGGGTTGCCACCCACCATGGCCTTGCCAGATTTTGTGCCACCCACATTACTCCTCTCAGTAACGGGGGCGCTGCTGTCGAACGCGTGGTAGCTGCCCTCAAATTGCACATACCCCACAGGCTGACCTTCGCCTTTCAGGCGATCGGTAAATCGCTTACAGGGGAGCGCCGGAGTCCAGTTATCCAGCTCGCCACTCATCACCAACAGAGGGGCTACGGCTGTGTAAGTAAACTGCCGCTCCATTAAGTTGCAGCCCGGATAGAAGGCAACCAGCGCGGCCGGCTTCACAGCAGCGGTAGCAACCACATCGGCACTGCGGTCAGCCGAAACCAGCACCGTTTGCCCGCCGTGCGACCAGCCCACCACAGCCAAGCGTTTGGCATCGATTGCGGATTGGGTGGCTAGCCATTGCAAAGCAGCCAGCACATCCAGGCGACGATTCACTTCAGTCAACGTTCTTTCCGTAGGCTTTTGCTCGCAAATGCTGGTTTGGCCACGCGGGCCAAAACTGTCCACATACAAAACGCCCAGCCCCGCGTCGTGAAGGATGCGGATGTAGCGGTTGCGGGCGTAATCTAGCGCGCTGCGGTCAGATGGTAGGCCTGCGCAGCCATGCAACGCAACCACGGCCGGTGCGAGCGCACGCCCAGCAGGCGGGGGGGTCCAGTAGGCACGCAACGTGATGCCAGCTTCCTGGCTTGGAAAATTGACCTCTTCCGTGCGAGGTGCAGCGGCTGCACAACCCCATGCAAACCACAACAGCACCCAAGAGAACCCGACGTGAAAACGTAGCTTGCGCATGGCGATTACATGCGGAACACGCCAAACTTGGTGTCCGGTATGGGCGCGTTCAGCGACGCGCTCAGGCCCAACGCCAGCACACGGCGGGTGTCGGCGGGGTCGATGATGCCGTCGTCCCACAGGCGGGCGGTGGCAAAGTAGGGGTGACCCTGCACTTCGTACTGGTTGCGGATGGGGGCTTTGAATGCGTCTTCCTCTTCCTTACTCCACGCGCCACCTTTGGCCTCAATGCCGTCACGCTTGACGGTAGCCAGCACACTGGCCGCCTGCTCGCCGCCCATAACACTAATGCGCGCATTCGGCCACATCCACAAAAAGCGTGGGCTGAAGGCTCGGCCGCACATGCCGTAGTTGCCCGCGCCAAAGCTGCCGCCGATGATGATGGTGAATTTGGGCACCTGGGCACACGCCACGGCGGTGACCATCTTGGCGCCGTTGCGCGCAATGCCTTCGTTTTCGTACTTACGGCCCACCATGAAGCCGGTGATGTTCTGCAAAAACACCAGCGGTATCTTGCGCTGGCAGCAAAGCTCAATAAAGTGCGCACCTTTAAGCGCCGACTCGCTGAACAGAATGCCATTGTTGGCGATGATGCCCACTGGCATGCCTTCAATGTGCGCAAAGCCGCAGACCAGTGTGGTGCCGTAACGGGGTTTGAATTCGTGCAGCTCGCTGCCGTCCACAATGCGGGCGATGATTTCGCGTACATCAAAGGGCTTGCGTGTGTCCGCGGGAATCACTCCATACAGCTCTTCAGCTACAAATTTAGGAGCTAATGACGCTTGTGTGGCGGGCGCTAGAGGCTTATTTTTATTCAAATAGCTAATCGCTTCGCGCGCCAGCGATAGCGCGTGCAAATCGTTTTGCGCCAAGTGATCGGCCACACCGGAGAGGCGCGTATGCACATCGCCACCGCCCAGGTCTTCCGCAGTCACTACCTCGCCGGTGGCGGCTTTCACCAGCGGGGGGCCGCCCAAAAAGATGGTGCCCTGGTTCTTGACGATGATGGTCTCGTCGCTCATGGCCGGCACATAGGCGCCACCGGCCGTGCAGCTGCCCATGACCACGGCTATTTGCGAAATGCCCTGCGCGCTCATGTTGGCCTGGTTGAAGAAGATGCGGCCAAAGTGGTCGCGGTCAGGGAACACCTCGTCCTGGTTAGGCAGATTAGCGCCGCCCGAATCCACCAAATAAATGCAGGGCAGGTGGTTTTGTGCGGCCACTTCCTGGGCACGCAAATGTTTCTTGACGGTGAGCGGGTAGTAGGTGCCGCCTTTCACTGTGGCGTCGTTGCACACGATCATGCAGTCCACACCACTGACGCGGCCTATGCCGACGATGACGCCTGCGCAGGGCGCGCTGTCGGTGCCATCGCGGTCGGGGTACATGGCCAAGGCAGCCAGAGGGGACAACTCCAAAAACGGCGTGCCGGGGTCGAGCAACATAGCCACGCGGTCACGCGGCAGCAACTTGCCTCGGGCCGTGTGCTTGGCGCGGGCCGCATCACCTCCTCCCAGGGCGGCCTTGTCGATTTGGACGTTTAGGTCGACCACCAGCGCGCGCATGGCGGCTGCGTTGGCCTGAAAGTCGGCTGATCGGGCGTTGAGTTTGGTCTCCAGAATGGGCATGGCAAGTTTCCGGTGAAAAAGTCGGGGAACAAATAAAAGACAAGCGGGCAGATGGTGCCGATAGCGCATTGTCGTGTGTGGCGAACCAAAACACACGGCCACAATGGTTGCAAATTGCGCCACCTGATTCACCAAATGCGCTCTTTTTTTGGCACACTTGGCAAATGGTCACATTAGCACCCGCAAGCTCTATTGCCGCCACGCCCGTGGCTTTTGTCAGAGCTATGCTTCAAGCCTATGCCAATGCCGGCCTTTCGCCGGACTCCGCATTGCAAGTGGCACAGATTGCGCCAAGTGACGTAATGAAACTAACCGGGCATATCACCGCCTGGCAAATGCAGCAAATGTCCGGCCACGCCATGCGCGAACTGGACGACGAAGCCCTGGGCTGGTTCAGCCGCCGCCTGCCATGGGGCAGCTACGGCATGCTGGTGCGCGCCAGCATCAGCGCGCCCACACTAGATTTGGCGCTAGTGCGCTGGTGCCGTCACCACGCACTGATTGCGCCGGACATCACACTGTCACTACAGGTTGCCGGAGACACAGCCAACATCACCATTGCCGAGCATTCCCAATTGGGCGCTCTACGGGAGTTTTGCCTGGTGTCGGTGCTGCGCAATATCTACGGCGTGGCCTGTTGGCTGGTGGATTCACGCATTGCCTTGCAGCAAGCGCACATGCCGTTTGCGCCGCCGCCGCACCATGCGGACTATGCGGTGCTATTCCCTTGCATCACCGTCTTCAACGCCACGCAGGCGAGCATCAGCTTCGATGCTCGATATTTGGGACTGTCGCTGCGCCGGGATGAAAAAGCGCTGCAGACCATGCTGCAAAACGCCTTGCCGCTGACTGTGTTGCAGTACCGCCGCGACCGCCTGTTGGTGCAGCAGGTGCGTCAGGCACTGACCAGCCATCCGGCAGACACCCACAGCGCGGAGGGCCTGGCCGCGCTACTCAACGTGTCACCCCGCACGCTGCACCGCCAGCTGCGCGAAGAAGGCGCCAGCCTGCAAGCACTGAAAGACAGCGTACGCCGCGACCGCGCCACCGATTTGCTGTTGCGCACCCAGCGCCCCATCAAACAAGTGGCCGAGGCAGCAGGTTTTATGAACGAGAAGAGTTTTATTCGGGCGTTCAAGGTGTGGACGGGAACTTCACCAGCAGAATTTCGGCGGCAATCTGCTATCGAATAGATAGCTATTAACGCATATCCAACCGGGGCCACAGACCTATTTAGCCTAAATTTCCATCCAGATACAGCCACCGACCACCCTCGCGCACAAAGCGACTGCGTTCATGCAGGCGCACAGCGCTGCCACTCGCTGGCTTTTGGCGGGCGACGAACTCGACCTCGGCTGCATCGGGGTGTTCTGGCGTTGGCGGCTCATAGCTGCGGACCTCCAGCCCCAACCACTTGACCCCCGACTCAAACTCGATCGCCGCCGGGCGGTGGCTGGCGTGCCAGGAGGCCAGCAAGTAGGGCGCGCGCTCCAACACAAAGGCACTGTAGCGGCTGCGCATCAGGGCTTGGGCATCAGGGGCTAAAGCCGGGTCCGTGTGGCTGTCGCCTTCCAAGTAGCGGCCACAGCAATTGCCGTAGGGCAGCGGCTGGGATTTGACGTTGCCCCGGGATTGCCCTTGCCCGCAGGGGCATGGGGAATCCATGGAACAGTACTTCATAGCATTCGTTTAAAGCTGCGGGCACAGGCAGGCTCAAGCCTTAGGTACCCGTTTGGCTTTTTGCTGCTCCAGCGTCTCGGTGGGGGCACCGGCCTTGACCCAGTCAGCCCAGCCACCGTCAATATGGGCCACGTTGGTCATGCCCATGTCTTGCAGGGCTTTGGTGGCCAGCGCGCTGCGCCAGCCTGCGCCGCAGAACAAGATGAACTCTTTGGACTCATCGGCAAACAGCTTCTTGTGGTACGGCGACTCGGGGTCTACCCAAAACTCCAGCATGCCGCGCGGTGCATGGAATGCACCCACCACGGTGCCGTCGTTCAGTTCGCGGATGTCGCGAATATCGACGATCTGCACTGTGGGGTCTTGCAAGCGTGCTTGCACTTCAGCCACGGTGTAGGTGGTGACCTGGGCCATGGCTTCGTCGACCAGTGCGCGAAATCCTTTGGTGATAGGCATGGGGTTTTTCTCCTGTTGTGTTGTGAATCTGAACGACTATTACGCGTTGTAAATGACCGTGCCGTGCGTAGTCGCCGCGCCAGAACGTACCAAGTCCGCCACTAGCAGATCGACGGCTTGGGAAAACTCCAGCCCGGCAAAGTACGTGGAGCAGGTAGATACAAAGTAAGACGTGTTTTGCGCCCACGCGATCAGTGCGGCGCGCTCCAAGTGCTGCGACTCCAACAACTTGAACTTGAGCAAGACTTTGGCGGCATACTGCAGGTGCTTGGCAGGCTGCGCCACAAAGCCGTCCAGCCGTTTGCGGGCAAACGCTATTGCCCCAGCCGCATCGGAAAACGGTGCGCCATGGCCAGGGATGACGGTGGCGGGCTGCAGGGACTCGATCAAATCCAGCGTATCGGCCACTTCACTAAAAGCGCCTTCGCCGTCCAGCTCAGGAAACACCACGCCAAAACCACGCTCCCACAGCGCATCCGCAGACACCAACGTACGGCTGATCGGCTCAAACAGAATGACCGAATGCGTGTCATGCCCTGGCGCTGCATGCACCTGCCAAAGCAAGTCGCCCAAACGGAGTTCTGTTCCGGGTTGCAGCGTGGCGGTGAAACCAAACCGCGGGCAGTTCTGCCCCGTGGGCGTGAAGGTCAGTGCCGCGGCATCCCATACCCGCACGTACTCGGCGTGGCCGGGGGGGATGTGGATTTGTAGTGCGGGGTAGGTGGCTTGCAAAGCCGCATTGCCACCGCAATGGTCGCTGTGCAAATGGGTATTGACCAGAAGGTCCAGCGACCGCCCTTGCAATGCCGACTGCACCAGTGCCAGCGTTTGCGGCGCGTGGGTGCAATAGCCGCTGTCGATCAGCGCAGTGCCTTGCGCACCCTGAATCAGGATGTTGTTGCTGGAGAGCCAGCCGCGCTCGAAAACAGTGACCCCACGATAAAGTTCCATTTGCATAGCTGCTCTACACGTCAGTCCATAAACGGTGCAAAAAACTCATGGTCGACGTCAAATACAACACGCTCCTTTAGACCCAACCTGGCACGCTCAAATAGAGATACCAACTTATCACCATCCACGAGCTCGATCGGGGGAGCGCCATCGCGGTTAGCCTCTTTGATGGCTTCTGATGAAAAAGAGCCGGTCGTCAAGATGATTCCTTTATCCGCTCGCCCCAACATGGCATTCCTGAAATCCCCAACCTCTGCCCTTGAAACCGATCCTTTATAGCGTTTGCACTGAAATAGCACTTTCAAGGTCACAAATGGATTGAGCTGGAGTATTCCGATACCGTCAATTCCACCATCATGCGATTTCCCTGTCACCCTCACGCTCTCAAATCCACTCTCACGCAACAAGCGTTGGCAGACCCGCTCAAACCCTGAAGGTGACACTTTTCGCAAAACTGCAAGAAGCTCCTCTTCCTCTATTTCCTCTGGTGGCAACATCACCTCGGGTGATTCACGAAGCACTTTGTCACTCCGAGGTTTGGTGTTGACCTCCGCGGCAGGTTCCTCAGCAGTACGTCTGGTTTCTGCGTGAAACCTTACCCACTTCAAAAAGATCTCTCTCGAAGCAGGCAAAGTCAAATTCATCGTCTGCCCTTTGGTTGAAAGCGTCCAAACCCCTCGTTTGGAGCCATCAAGCAGACCTTCCCATACCAAATACTGACGAGCCCAAGCAACTTGGTTATGAAACCTTGTCTGCCCCGTCTTTGTCGTAGCTTCAAGCTTCTCGGGCTTCAAGGAATGTCGCTCCGCAATCAGCGCAGATACCTCCCTGGGGCGCCCCGAACCACCAAGCTCCCGCAAAGCATCCAACAGAGGGCCCATCCACTTCAAAAACTCTGCTTCCGCTTTTGCCATAACAACCCCATTTTTCAAAAAAATATTCACCACGCGGCTAAGTGATCGGGGTTTGAAACCAATCCACCAACCGCAGCCCCTGCAATCCGGCAAAGTCTTTGGTGTTGCGGGTAACCAGCGTGGCCCCATGCGCAACGGCAATGGCTGCAATTTGCCCATCCACAAAAGACAAGGTCTGACCGATAAGTGCGCGCCGGGACCGCAACTCTGCGTGAATGCGCGCAGCGGGGCCGTCGTAGGGCAAGACCGGGAGCTGCCCGGCAACGTCTTGCACAAAGCGCCCGATCGCGTCACGGCGCTGGCCTTCAGGCAAGCGCAGCCAGCCAAAGCGCAGCTCATGCCATACCGGCGCCGCAATTGTCATCTCACCTTGGTAGCGCTTCAGGTTGCTCATCACCGACGGGTTGGGTTGGGGCCGGATGGCCTCGGACACCACATTGGTATCTAGCAACCACGTCACCGCGCTCACCACGCAAAATTCCTTGCATCGTCGGGTTGGCGAACGCCATCAAACGGATCGGCGTCTACAGGGGTGGTGTCACCCCCAGGCCGATCCAACGCCAAATACTCGGCGCGCCAGCCGTCCAAACGATCAGCAAAACCCTGTCCTTCACCGCTGAGCTGCTGATACTGTGCAAACGACATCAGCACACCGCTGGCCTGGCCCCTGCGGGATATCACCATAGGCGCATCCCCAGCCTCCACCCCGCGCAATACATCGGCAAGTTGTGCCCTAGCCTCAGAAAAAGGAATGGTTTGCATGGCAAGTCCTTTATATGTACAAACTAAATGTACATTTTAGTGCGCTCACAGAAAACCACAAGGCAGGCAGGCCCACAAGGCTTACCCGAGCGCCCGCTGAATAATGATCTTCTGCACGTCGCTCGTGCCCTCGTAAATCTGGCACACGCGCACGTCGCGGTAAATGCGCTCCACCGGGAAGTCGCTTACATAGCCGTAGCCGCCCAACGTCTGGATGGCGGCGCTGCACACGCGTTCGGCCATCTCGCTGGCAAACAGCTTTGCCATGGCGGCTTCTTTCAGGCAGGGGCGGCCTGCATCGCGCAGGCTGGCGGCATGCCAAATAAGCTGGCGGGCGGCTTCCAGTTGCGTGGCGCAGTCGGCCAACCTAAAACCTACCGCCTGGTGGTTGAAGATGGGTTGACCGAAACTCTGCCGGTCTTTGGAATAGGCAATCGCCACATCAAGTGCGCTGCGGGCCATGCCCACACTTTGCGCGGCAATGCCGATGCGCCCGCCTTCCAGCCCGCCCAGCGCAATGCCGTAGCCTTCGCCCTCTTTGCCAATCAGGTTCTCGGCCGGAATGCGGCAGTTGTCAAAGTTGATCTGCGCGGTGTCGCTGCTGTGCTGGCCCAGCTTGTCTTCCAAGCGCGCCACAACATAGCCCGGTGCGTTGGTGGGCACCAGAAATGCGCTCATGCCCCTCTTGCCTGCGCCTTTGTCGGTCACGGCGATGACGATGGCGACATCGCCGTTCTTGCCGCTGGTGATGAACTGCTTGACACCGTTGATGACGTACTCATCCCCTTCGCGCACCGCAGTCGTCCGCAAGCTGGAGGCATCGCTGCCCACATGCGGCTCGGTCAGGCAAAACGCACCCAGCATCTGGCCTTGCGCCAGCGGTTCCAGCCACTGCTTCTTCTGCGCGGCATTGCCGTACTTCATCAAAATAGCGTTCACCGGGCAGTTGGTCACGCTGATCACGGTGCTGGTGCCGCCGTCACCGGCGGCAATTTCTTCCAGCACCAGGGCCAGCGTCAGGTAGTCCAGCCCGGCGCCACCCTGCTCTTCGGGCACGCAAATGCCGTAGGCGCCCAGTGCGGCAAGGCCTTTGTGAACCTCTTTGGGGAAGTGGTGTTCTTTGTCCCACTTGGCAGCAAAGGGCCACAGCTCGGCTGTAGCAAAGTCGCGCACTG
>JBEANP010000014.1:0-19451 GCA_041165385.1 Pseudomonadota bacterium
CATTTACCGTTGTGGCAACGAATACACCAATGCAGTGACCGAGGCACAGCTAAAAAATTGCAAGTTAGTTTCCGGTGGCAATGTGACCGTGGTTCAAGCCCCAAAAGGCAGTGGCACGTTGGGTACCAAAGTGGCTAGTGCCGGTAACTCGGCAGCACAAACCCAACGCGCTGACTCGGGTGATCAACGTGCAAAAGACTCTGATGCCCGTGTCATTCTGGAAGCTGAACTTAAAAAGGCCGAGGCACGTCAGGCCGAGTTGGTCAAAGAATTCAACAACGGTGAACCTGAAAAGTTGGGCCCGGAGGCTCGCAACCACCAAAAATACCTGGACCGTGTTGCTGAGCTTAAAGCCAATATTAGTCGTGGCGAGAGCGATATAGCCGGTATTCGCCGGGAGTTGGGGCGTGTACCCCAGACTTCTAGCAGCGCGACAGTGCGCTAACTGCCGTGCTGGTTTTTGACGCTGTAGCTGTGCGTTACCAGCCTTTTGACCACTTGGCTACCTTGGTGGCAGTGGTAAATCGCGCGGGCGATGTTTTGTTTTCAAACTCAGCCCTTGAAGATGCCTTGGGCATATCGCGACGCACAATTGTTGGTTCGGCCTTTTTTGATGTGTTTACTGAGCCAATGCAGTTGCAAAGCGCATTGCTTGGCGCAACTGATATTTCATTTGCCGCCTTGCGCTATGACGCATTTCTCAAACGAACAGGGCAAGAGCCCATGCCCGTGCATGTGATCGTGACGCGGACTGAGCCAGGCGAAGAAATCATTCTTGAAATGGTACCTTTAGAGCAGCAAACCCGCCAAGACCGTGAAGAACGGCTGGCTGAGCAGGCCCAAACTAACAAAGAGCTTATTCGCAACTTAGCCCATGAAATAAAAAATCCATTGGGGGGGATTCGTGGCGCAGCCCAGTTGCTTGAAATGGAAATGGAGTCACCCGAGCTCACCGAATACACCCAGGTCATCATCCATGAAGCGGACCGGTTGCAAAGTTTGGTAGACCGCTTGCTGGCACCCCATCGCAGGCCCCACTTAGTGGGGGACGTCAATATTCATGAAGTGTGTGAGCGGGTGCGTTCACTCATCAGCGCTGAGTTCCCTAAAGGACTCACAGTGGTGCGCGACTACGACATCTCGATACCTGAGTTTCGCGGAGACCGTGAGCAGCTGATTCAAACCGTACTCAACATCGCCCACAACGCGTGCCAAGCCCTTGTCGAACGCATTGCGACAGGAGATGCCAGCTTGACATTTCGCACCCGCGTAACGCGGCAAATTACCTTTGGAAAGCAGCGCTATCGGTTGGCATTGGAATTGCATGTCATTGACAACGGACCTGGCGTGCCAGATTCGATCAGGGACCGCATTTTCTACCCGCTGGTGTCGGGAAGGGAAGGGGGCTCGGGGTTGGGGCTGACACTGGCGCAAACCTTTGTTCAGCAACACCACGGATTGATCGAGGTCGATAGCGTGCCCGGCCGTACGGACTTCAAAATTCTGATTCCGTTACCGTAATTGCAGACCACAAGGGATAGCCAGAACATGAAGCCGATTTGGATCGTAGATGATGACCAGTCCATCCGCTTCGTACTGGAGAAAGCGCTGTTGCGTGAGCATTTGCCCACGCGCAGTTTCTCCAACCCGCGCGATGTATTGGCCGCACTGAGTACTGCTTCAGATGACGACGGCCCACAAATTTTGGTCAGCGATATCCGTATGCCCGGTGGCTCGGGTCTGGATTTGCTGGAGAAAGTCAAAGCCAAGCACCCCGGCTTGCCTGTCATTATCATGACGGCATTTTCTGACCTGGATAGCGCTGTGAGCGCCTTTCAAGGCGGTGCGTTTGAATACTTGCCTAAGCCATTTGATTTACCCAAAGCAGTGGAGCTGATTCGCCGCGCTGTGGAAGAAAGCCAACGGGAAGAGGTGGCTGAAGAGCGCATGGCCGAGGCGCCCGAAATGCTGGGCCAGGCACCTGCCATGCAAGACGTGTTTCGCGCTATTGGCCGCCTGAGTCAAAGCAACGTCACCGTCATGATCACGGGTGAGTCTGGTTCAGGTAAAGAGCTAGTGGCACGTGCACTGCATAAGCACTCACCCCGCGCCAATGGACCATTTGTTGCTATCAATACTGCAGCTATTCCGAAAGATTTGCTGGAGAGTGAACTGTTTGGCCACGAGCGCGGCGCGTTCACCGGAGCCCAAACTATGCGCAGGGGCCGCTTTGAGCAGGCCGATGGTGGAACCTTGTTTTTGGATGAAATTGGCGACATGCCTTTTGAGTTGCAGACGCGCTTGCTACGCGTTTTGAGTGACGGCCACTTTTACCGCGTCGGTGGCCACAGTGCAGTTAAATCGAACGTGCGCGTGATCGCTGCTACGCACCAAGACTTGGAGCAACGCGTCAAAGATGGTGTGTTCCGTGAGGATTTATTCCACCGTTTGAATGTGATTCGTCTGCGCCTGCCCGCGCTGCGCGAGCGAAAAGAAGATGTGTCTATGCTGACGCGCCACTTCTTGCAGCAAAGCGCCAAGCAGTTGGGCGTAGAGCCCAAGCGCATCTCAGACGCTGCACTGACTTGGCTGGAAGGTTTTGGTTTTCCTGGCAACGTGCGCCAACTAGAAAACATTTGCCATTGGCTTACGGTGATGGCGCCCGCCCAAGTGATCGAGCCCAAGGATTTGCCACCTGAAGTGAATGTGGGCGGTAGCACGCTCATTAGCGGCGCAGCTGCACCAGCCGCTGCGGCCAATACTTCTGTCGCCAACTCTGCTGCTACGCCAGCAACTACCCCATTCACGGCGGCAGTGACTGATATAAGCGTTTCAGCCCCACTGCCAGCGCCGGGTTTGGATGGCTGGGAGGCGGGCCTGGAAACTGAGGCCGTGGCTCTGCTTGACAGCGGCAGACTCGATGTGTGGGACGAACTTACACGTCGCTTCGAATCTCGTCTGATTTTGGCTGCCCTGGCCAACACCAAAGGCCGCAGGATTGAAGCTGCCCACAAGCTGGGTATTGGCCGCAATACGATCACCAGAAAAATCCAAGAGTTGGGTTTGGAGTAGTTGCCCTCTAGGGTATTGCGGACTGCGGAATATTGAACGGGGTCATGACTTGCACACCCGAGAGGGTGGGCAGTGCCGCAGCAGACCCCACACCGTGGGCTCGCATCACTTGCAGGCAGGCCATGCGCATGTCGTGCTGTATGTCGTGGTGCAGCACGGCGTGGAGTTGCCCCGATTGCAGTAGTGGCAAATTGTCACCATCCAAGTCGTGGCCAATGAAGCACTTGCAGACCCGGTTTGCCTGGGCAAAGGCTTCCAGAATGGCTGCATTGGCACCGCCAATCGAATACACAGCATGGATGCCCGGGTGCTCTTGCAAACTTTTGCGCACCAATGCTGCGGTTGCTGCATGTAAGCCCAACCCCTCGCTTGCGTCCACCTGCGTGATGGAAGGGAAATGCTGTCGCAGCGCCTCGGTGAAGGCGGCTTCGCGCTCTTCCTCGCCCCGAAAGCGTGTGCTGCTCAGCGACACCAACACGCTGCATGGGGGAGTGCGCCCGAGCCATTGGCCTAGTAAATAGGCTGCGGTTTGCCCAGCAGCGCGGTTGTCCATACCCACATAGGCCCGGCGTGCAGAGCCGGGCAAGTCGGTTACCAGCGTGATCACGGGAATGCCCTTGTGTGCCAACCGCGCCACGGCATCCACCACCTGCGGGTCATTGGGCGCTTTGAGGAAAACACCGTGGCTGCCACGCGCCTCAATTTTGGTCAGCACGGCCAGCAGTTCTGCCACGGGTAGCAACTCGCTCATGTGGTACCGCGCACGAAAAATGACCGGATGCAACAACGGTAATTCTCTCTCCAGCGCATCACGGACCACGTGGGTAAAGCGCTTGGGGGCTTGTATCACCAGGTCCACGATAAATTTACGCCCTTGCAAGCCCACTTGCGCACTTTGTCGTTCCAACTCCGCCATTGCTTGCTGCACGCGGCGCTCCGTGTGGGTTCGCACGCCGGGGCGTTGATGCACCACGCGGTCTACGGTAGCTAAGCTAACGCCTGCTTGTAACGCAATAGCTTTGAGTAAATGCGGGTGGGTCATGGTGTGGCAAATTTACGCTGAATTCGATGTGCTTTGAGGCATTTTTGAGGTGTTTTGTGTCACCCAATGCACGTGGCCGTATCTACACTGAAGCTTCCAGACATTGACCACCATCACAGAAGTAACCCCATGAACACCCATCTTGCCAGCGGACCCCCACCGCAAGCCACCCCTTGGCTGAGCGCCGCGCAATGCCAGGTTGCAGACCTGGACCAGTGGGCGCAAACCGCCACGCAGTTGCAGGATTACTCAATGGCCAGTCACATTGCGCACGGCGTGCCGGTCTATGACGGTGCTACGTTGCGGCAGCAACAGGCGGCATCTGTGCAACCGGAGCAGTGGCGCAAAGCGCTGATGGCCGAGTGGGCCCAGGTTTGGAGCAAGGGCCCCGGCGTGCTGGTGGTGCAGGGCCTGTACCCAGATTGTGCGGTGGTCGATTCAGCTACCCAGGAATTTCAGCGCTTGATTGAAGTCGCACGTGCAGCGGGCCAAGCGGTTGATCACTTTGCCAAACCCGGTGCGAATGACCGGGTCTGGAATGCACTGGAGAAACTCTGCCTGCAAGCGCCCGATGTATTCGCTGCTTACTACGGTAACGCCATGCTCGCCACGGTGTGCGAGGCCTGGCTGGGGCCTGGCTACCAAGTCACGTCGCAAATCAACTGTGTGAACCCTGGCGGACAAGCGCAAGTGGCGCACCGCGATTACCACCTGGGGTTCTTTGATGCGCAGGGGGCCGAGCGCTTCCCGGCCCATGTGCATGCCCTGTCACCCATGCTCACCTTGCAGGGTGCCATTGCCCATGTGGACATGCCGCTGGAGAGCGGACCCACGTTGTATTTGCCTCATTCGCACAAGTACGCCAGTGGCTATTTGGTGGCCGGTGTGCCCGCGTTTCAGGCCTATTTTGATGCGCACCATGTGCAACTGCCATTGCGCAAGGGTGACGGCATCTTTTTCAATCCTGCGTTGCTGCACGCAGCGGGTCACAACCGCTCGCACAACATACGCCGCATGGCCAACTTGCTACAGGTGTCGTCGGCATTTGGGCGCTGCATGGAGGCGATAGACCGGGTGGGTATGGCGCAGGCCCTTTACCCCAGCCTGCTCAGGCTGAAGTCCCTTAACACGATGGACGCGGCTGACTTGGCCGCAGCCGTGGCGGCCTGTGCCGAGGGTTACGCATTCCCTACCAACCTGGACCGTGATCCACCCGTTGGTGGATTAGCGCCATTAAGCCAGCAAGACCTGATGCGCAGCGCGTTGGCAAACGCGACGTTGCCCGCGCAATTCAACACCCTTTTACAAACCCAATCGCTCACCCGTCTGAGCTGAAAATTCAATCTATGACCACCCCACACAATCCCCAACCATTCGCACTGGCCTCCCTCAGCGGCAAGGCCGCCATCGTCACCGGTGGCACCCAAGGCCTGGGTGCTGCCATTGCCCACACCTTCGCCCAACGCGGAGCCGCAGGTATCGTAATTTGCGGGCGCAACGCGGCCAAGGGCCAGGCCCAAACGGAGCAGTTACGCGGCCTGGGTACGCAAGCGCTCTACGTGCAGGCCGACTTGGCCAAGGTAGAAGACTGCCGCCGCGTGGTGCAGCAGGCCGATGCCATGTTTGGGCGTGTGGACGTGTTGGTCAATGCCGCCGCCATGACCGACCGCGGCACTATTCTGGATACCGAGCCCGAGCTGTTTGATGCCATGTTCGCCGTCAATGTGCGCGCCCCGTTTTACCTGATGCAAGAGAGCATCAAGGTCATGCGCCGAGAGCAGATTGAAGGCTGCATCGTCAACATTGGTTCCATGTCGGCGTTGGCCGGGCAACCCTTTATTGCGGCCTATTGCGCGTCCAAGGGCGCACTTGCCACGTTGACCCGCAACACCGCCTACGCACTACTACACAACCGCATTCGGGTGAACGCCTTGAACATTGGCTGGATGGCCAGCGAGGGCGAAGACAAAACCCAGCGCGAGTTTCATCACGCCGATGCCGACTGGTTGCAAAAAGCCGCCGCTGCGCAGCCCAACGGCCGCTTGGTTGACCCCCACGAGGTGGCCAGGGCCGTGGCATTTTTATGCAGTGCCGAGTCGGGTTTGATGACCGGATCGGTCATCGAATACGACCAATCGGTTTGGGGTGGCTACGACGAGTCGCCGCAACCGCTTGCAGCGCTATGACGAGCTTGGCAAAGGGCTAAACCCCGAGCGTTACCACCACTGGTGCATGGTCGCTAGGGCGGTCGTTTTTACGCGGTGTTTTGTCGATCTCGCAAGACTGCACCAACGGCTTGAGGGCATGACTTACCAGAATGTGGTCAATGCGCAAACCCCGGTTACGCCTGAAACCGGACTCGCGGTAATCCCACCAACTGAAGGCTTTGGGCGGGTGTTTAAAAAGGCGGTGGCTGTCGGTCAAGCCTAGCGAAATCAGTGAACGCAGGTGGTAGCGTTCTTCCTCGGTGCAGTGAATGGTGCCCTCCAGGCCCACGGGGTCCCACACGTCGGCATCGTCAAAAGTGATGTTGTAGTCGCCCATCAGCACCAGGTTGGGGTGGGCGGCCAGCTCTTCTTTCACCCAGCGGCGCAGCGCAGTGAGCCATTCCATCTTGTACTCAAACTTATCGCTGCCGGGTTCCTGGCCGTTCGGGAAGTAGGCACCGATGACGCGCACGTTATCAACGGTGCCGGTAATTACGCGCGACATGTCGTCGTCAAAACCTGGGATGTTTTTGATCACATCCGTAGCGGGTGTTCTGGTCAGCAGCGCCACACCGTTGTAGGTTTTTTGACCAAACCACTGCGCGTGGTAGCCCAGGGGAGTGAATGCATCCACCGGAAACTTGTCGTCGGTGAGCTTGAGTTCTTGCAGGGCCAGCACGTCCACGGGGTTAGCCGCCAGCCAGTCCAGTACCTGGGGCAAGCGCACGCCCAGAGAGTTCACGTTCCAAGTTGCTAGTTTCATACCATTTTTATATCAAATAGGGCTGCAGCGCACGCCAAATATACGTAGTCAGCTATCAAATATGTAGCGCTGCGAGTATGCCGACCAGCAGGCCAACACCACCTGCAGCAAACATGGCGTATTCCAGCCACTTTTTTTTGGTCAGCAGGGCAATGGCGGCCAGCGCAATACACACCTGCAGCACCGTGGTGGACTGGGCCCAGCGGTGGTGCTGGTGCATTTGTTCGTCGCTCTGGTGGTCCCACTCGGTGGCCTCGGCTTCAAGTTTGTCGGCAATCACCTTGATCTCGCCTTTTTCTTTTTCATAGCGGTCTACCTTGGCCTGGTATTTGGTCTTTTCGTCCGGGTTGGGGGTAAGGTCACGCGACATTTCAGCCAAAGACTGCTTGGTGCTCTTGGACTGGAAATAATTCCACTGATTAGACGCTTCGGTTTTCTTGATGGCAGCGTTATTCTTGTACAGGCCTGCATTGGCCTGGGTCGCCCCGCCCATGTAACCAAAAATGGCACCTACGGTGGCGATGATGGCGGTGAACATCGCAATCTGGTTGATCATGCTGCCGCCACCGTGATCCCCTGCCTGGCCACCTTGCTGTGCGTGTTCGAGTTCGTGGTCGTGGGGGCCGTGTACGTGAAATCCGTGTCCTGACATTCTTCTACTCTCCTGAGATGCGTGTGTAAGTTACAAAGTTAAACGGCAAGCCATTGGCCGCTACATGGTGTTCGCGGGCTGTTTCTGCCCATGCCGCACCTAAGCGAGGGGCAAAGGCGTCGCCTTCAAAATCTTTTTCAATTTCGGTCACCACAGCGGTGGTGGCCAAGGGCTCGGCCAGCGCATACAGCTGCGCGCCGCCAATCACCCACACGTCGGGTGATTGCTCACAAAGTTGTAGCGCCTCACGCAAGGTGGGTGCGCTCTGCGCGCCGCTTTGACTCCAATTTTCTTGACGGGTGACAACGATGTTGGTGCGCCCAGGCAGCGGGCGAAACTTGGGTGGCAACGAATCCCAAGTTTTGCGCCCCATGATCACAGGGCAGCCCAGCGTGGTGCGCTTGAAGTGCGCCAGGTCTTCGGGCAAATGCCAGGGCAGCGTGCCGTTGATGCCGATCACGCCGTTGGCGGCGCGGGCGTAAATCAGGTGCAGTCGGGGGGCGGAAATAGGTGTCATGGTCTTATTGTGCCGGTACGAACCGGCCGTGCTGGCAAGAGCACACTGGCAATGGCCACCATGACGAACACCATGGCCAGCCAGTCCTGCCAATGGGGCAGTTCACCCACGATGAGCGTAGCGCTCAGTGTGCCCACCAGTGGTATGGCCATCACGCTCATGGCGCTGGTGGCCGGCGGCAGGCTACGCGCCATGCCAAACCATATGAGCTGGGCTACGCCGTAGTTGATGAATACGCCGTAGACCAGGCTGCCCCAGATGCTTGGGGAAAAGCTGTCGATGTGCGGTGGCTGTTCAAAGCTCAGCGCCAGTGCCCACAACACCGCGCTGCCGATCAGCAACATCCAAACAGTCAACACCATGGGCGAGAGCGTCAAATGGGCACGCCGAATCTGTAGCGTGCCCAGTGCCCAGCACAAGGCCGCCCCCAACATCCATGCGATTCCAGCAGGTCGGCCACTGAGACGCTGCAACTCATGCCACAGCAACAGTCCCACGGCTACCGCCACACAAACTACCGCCTGCCCGACGCGCCGGGTGATGCGTTCACCAAACAGCGTGGCCCCGATGAGCACGGTGAAAATGGGCATGGTGAAACCCAGAATGGCAGCCCGACCCGAAGCCAGCTCTTGCACACCAAAGATCGATAGGGTGTGCCAGCCAAGCACATTGGTCAGCCCCAAAACGGCAATGGCTTGCCATTCGCGTCCCGTGGGCCACATGCGTTCGCCGCGCCATGCCACATAGGCAAACAGCCACGTAGCGCCCAGTGACATAGTGCCCGCGCGAAAGTACAGCGGGGTGATGCCTTGCAGCGATAACTTCATCATGGGCCAATTCACACCCCACATGAGGGTGAGGGCCAGAAGGGCCCAGAGCTGTCGGCGGGAAATCACACTGCGACAGGGGCTTTAATAGTGGGGTGGCACTCGTAGCCCTGCACCTCAAAGTCCTCGTACTGGTAGTCGAAGATGGAGTCTGGCTTACGTTTGATGTGGAGCGTGGGGTAAGGCATGGGCGCGCGGCTGAGCTGCAACTCCACCTGTTCATGGTGGTTGCTGTAGATGTGGCAGTCGCCGCCGGTCCAGATGAAGTCGCCCACGTCCAGATCGCACTGCTGCGCCACCATGTGGGTGAGCAGGGCGTAGCTGGCAATGTTGAACGGCACGCCCAAAAAGATGTCTGCGCTGCGCTGGTACAGCTGGCAGCTCAGGCGGCCTTTGCCGCCCGGTGTTTCAGCCGGGGCCACATAAAACTGGAAGAAGGCATGGCACGGCATGAGGGCCATTTGGTTCAGCTCGGCCACGTTCCAGGCGCTCACAATAATGCGGCGGCTGTCGGGATTGGCCTTCAGGGTTTTGATCACATCGGCAATCTGGTCAATGTGGCCACCATCGGGCGTGGGCCAGCTTCGCCATTGCACGCCATAGACCGGGCCCAGGTCGCCGGTCTCGGGGTTGGCCCATTCGTCCCAAATGCTCACACCGCGCTCTTTAAGCCAGTTGTTGTTGCTGGAGCCGGTCAAAAACCACAGCAGCTCTTGAATGATGCTGCGCAGGTGCACTTTCTTGGTGGTGACCAGTGGAAAGCCTTCGTTCAAGTCAAACCGCATTTGGTAGCCAAACACGCTGGTGGTGCCGGTGCCGGTGCGGTCGGGCTTGAACACGCCAGTGGTGTGCACGTGGCGCATAAAGTCTTCGTACTGGCTGCACACGGGGCGGGCGAGGGTAGGACTGGTCATGGGGAGGTTTTAGGTTTAATTCTGGAGCTGCGTCAGCCCCATTTCAGGTTCAGGTCAAGCGATCGAGCCACACGGTGAGAGCCAGCAACATCAACAGCAAAATCACGACTACAGGCATCACTGCGCTCAGTCCGGCCCAGGTAGCCAGCAGGCCAAACGCGGCCGGAATGACAGAGCCACCCGCGTACGAAAACATCATCTGGCGACCAATCACAGCGCGGGCTATATCGTCAGGAAAGCGGCGCGCGGTTTCATGCATCAATGACGGAAACACTGGGGCACAGCCCAGACCCATCAATATCAGGCCTGCCGATGCCAAGGACCCAACCAATCCGTGTGCCGCAAACAGCGCCGCACCACAGGCGGCTACTGCTATGCCCAGGCGCACCAAGCGGCGGTTGCCCAGGCGGTTGGCAATCAGACCCACCCCAAAACGCCCGGCCGTAATAGAGCCAAAGTACACCGACACCCATACCCCGGCTTGCGCCAGAGGTACGCCGCGGTCGGTGACCAAAATGCTGGCGGCCCACAGGCCGGTGCCCATCTCGGCGGCGACATAAAACAAGAAAGTGGCCGGTGCCAGCCATTGTGCGAGTGTGCTCACCGGTTTGAATGCTGATGCTGCGCCATGTGCTGCATCGTCTTTCGGTGGTGTAGCGTTCTCACGCGACCACAGCGAGAGTGTGAGCCACAGCATGACCGCCAGCGCCAACTGCATTAGGCCAATGGTGCGTGCGCCTAACGTCCAGCCTGTGGGGCTGGCCAGCGCCCAACCCATGATCAATGGCCCGGTGGTCGCGCCTATGCCCCAAAAGCCGTGCAGCCAGTTCATGTGGCGCGACGAATAGTGCGCAGCTACAAAGTGGTTCAGGCTGGCATCTACGGCGCCAGCACCTAGGCCTAAAGGGATACCCAAGAGCACCAGCCAGACAAACGAAGGTGAAATCGAAAAGCCCACCAAGGCCAACGCCGTCATCAGACAACTGGCGGCCACCACCACACCCGTGCCCACGCGCTTGACGACTGAGCCCGCAAAAAAGCTCGATGCTGCTGCACACACCGTGATGGTGATGGTGACGACGCCCACTGCCGCCAAGGGCTGGCCCATGTCGGCGCGAATGGCCGGCCACGCCACGCCCAGCAAGCCATCGGGCAGGCCGAGGCTAATGAAGGACACATACACAATGCCCAGCAGGAGTAAGTGCGCCATTTAGAGATGCGCCATTTAGCGCTTCAACACCCGGCCCGGGTTCATCAGGTTGTGGGGGTCCAGTGCCTGCTTGATGCTGCGCATCAGGCCCAGGGCCACGGGGGATTTGTGCTGCTCTAGCTTTTCGCGCTTGAGGCTGCCAATACCGTGCTCTGCGGAGATGGAGCCGCCAAACTGGTCCACCATGTCATAAACCAACGCATTGATGGGCTTTTCCTGGTTTTGCAAAAAGGCTTCAGCGTCCGCACCGTCGGGCGCTTGCACGTTGTAGTGCAGATTGCCATCGCCCAAATGGCCGTAGTTCACCAGCCGTGCGCCGGGGAATGCCGCTTCAAGTTGTGCATCGGTCAGCCGTACAAACTCGGGAATTGCGGACACGGCAATCGAAATGTCATGTTTGATGTTTAGCCCCTCTTGGGCTTGTGCCAACGGAATACTCTCGCGGATATGCCACAGTGCGCGCGCTTGGGCCACGCTCTCGGCCACCACGGCATCGGTCACGCAGCCTGTTTCCATGGCGGCTTCCAGAAGACGCTCGAATACTTCGCGGGCATGGGATTCGGACTCGTTGTCCGAGTTCTCCAGTACCACGCAGAAGGGTGATTCATTCCACAGCGGCACGCGCTGTTGCGGGAAGTGTTTCACCACCAGGCTCAGCGCAAATTGCCCCATCACCTCAAAACCGGTCAGGCCAGAGCTCAAGTGCTTGTGGGCCAGGCCCAGAAGCTCCACAGCTGCGTCCAGCGATGGCACGGCGGCCATGGCGGTAAGCTGCGCCGCGGGCATGGGGTACAGCTTCATGATGGAGCCGGTGATCACGCCCAGCGTGCCCTCCGAGCCAATGAACAGGTGGCGCAGGTCGTAGCCAGTGTTGTCTTTGCGCAGGCCGGTCAGGCCGTTCCAGATGTCGCCTTGCGCAGTTACCACCTCCAGACCCAGGCACAGCTCGCGTGTGTTGCCAAAGCGCACCACCTGCGTGCCGCCGGCATTGGTGCCCAGGTTTCCGCCAATGGTGCAACTGCCCTCGGCTGCCAAACTCAGGGGAAACAAATAGCCTTCGGCCTCGCAGGCTTCTTGAATGCTTTGCAAAATGCAGCCCGCATCCACGGTGATGGTGAGGTTGGCACCGTCAAGTTTGCGAATTTTGTTCATGCGCGTAAGGCTCAGCACCACTTGCTCGCCGCTGGCGTCTGGCGTAGAGCCCACCACCATGCCAGTGTTGCCGCCCTGGGGCACCATGCTCACGCTGGCTGCCGCGCAGGCCTTGACCACTTGGGCCACCTCGTCGGTCGAGCCGGGGCGCACTACGGCCAGTGCGTGACCGCGCTCTCGCTTGCGCCAGTCCATTTCCCAGGCGCTTAAGTCACCTTCGGTCAATACGTTGGGCGCTCCGACAATGGTGCGCAAAGTAACTATCAAATCTTGATGGGCAGTCATGGTGTGGCGGGTTCCATAGTCAAAGCGGTGGCTTCCTTTGCATGGCGCAAGCGCAGCCGCACATGCAGCGCGCAGGCCGCAAACAAGGTTAGGCACAGCAGTACTTCCAGCATGGCCAAGTAGTTGCTCGGCGCTTTGTCGCCATAGGCGCGCACCACGCCTTCGGTGAAATACAGCCACACCAGCAGGCTGACCCAGCGGTAGGTGTACATGCGGTTTTTAAGCAACCCCGCCAGTGGAATGCACAGAGGCAACACTTTCAGCGCCAGCAGCGAACCACCCGGGCGAATGGGGGATAAAAACAACTCCCAGGCCAGGCCCAGAAGCGTGAGCCCCAGCAAGCTGCCTACGGCAAGCCAGCGGGTCATGTTGACGGAATCAAGGGGTGAGGGTGTTGTTGTCATGTCTGCGCCATAGAGCCTCGCATTATCTCTTGGCGCTTGTCATACGTATATAACTGAGGGTAAACCCCAATTCGAATAGGCTCTGAGGGTTGTGGGACTGGTGTTTAATGGAATGGGCGATTTTTTAGACGCATCAAGCGTTAATTGTGCCCAATGCGGCGAAGCAACGGCAGTGCTGATTCGCCAAAACAGGGGTACCCAAAAAATGAGTGGTATGGAATTCAATTTTGCAGCCAATTTAATGCAGTTTTTGGTGGTCCCAACTTTCGTGTTGGACAACAAAGGCAATGTCTTGATCTGGAATAAGGCCTGCGAACGCCTAACGGGAGTGGCGGCCGCAGACATCATCGGCACCACAGAGCATTGGCGCGCGTTTTACGAAGAGCCTCGCGCATGCCTTGCTGACCTTATTGTTCAAAATCGGCTTGCTGAAATAGATGCACTGTACGTAGTCCATGATGACCCTACAGGCCAAGCTTATGGGGTGCACGCTGAGAATTGGTGCGTCATGCCCAATCAGGGCAAACAACTGTACTTGGCAATCGACGCGGGCCCCATTTTTGACCATGCCGGTCAGTTAGTTGCGGTGGTGGAAACGCTGCGCGACATCACCGTTCAGAAACGTGCGCAAACCGCTCTGGAAGGCCTGGCCTACCTTGACGGTTTAACGGGCATTTACAACCGCCGTGCGTTTGATGAAAAGCTGGAAATGGAGTGGGAGCGGTCTAGTCGCGACCAGACGAATCTGGCCCTCATCATGATTGATGTCGACTTTTTCAAGCGCTACAACGACAGCTATGGCCACCAAATGGGAGACGCCTGTCTTAAGCAAATCGCCACTGCCTTGTCTACCGTGGTGGCGCGCCCACAAGACGCTGTTGCCCGCTATGGCGGGGAAGAGTTTGCTGTGATATTGCCCGGTTGCGACCAAGCGGGCATTTTGATTGTGGGGGAGAGGATTCGCGAACACATCGCCGAATTAAAAATCCCACACCACGCAAATGAAGCCAGCGAATATGCGACCGTGAGCATGGGTGCGAGTTTTTGTGTTGCAACGCCGGGAGCCGATATGTCTGAGCTCGTGGCGCTTGCAGATGCAGCCTTGTACCAAGCCAAAACCACAGGGCGTGATCGTCTGGCCTTTCAACTTCCGGGCGCGGCCGTTTGACCGTTGCATGCCAATTGTTGAAAAATTTCAAATTTGGCTCCGCGACGTAGCGCGTCTGCCATGGCTGGAAGCCTTTGCCACCCTGCGCGAGCGCTTTCGTGAAGACCGCCTTGGTCTGACAGCCAGTAGCCTGACATTCACCACCACCATTGCGCTGGTGCCCTTTATGACGGTGGCCTTGGCGGTGTTTACCGCTTTCCCCATGTTTGCCAAGTTTCAAGATGTGCTGCAAAAGTGGCTGATTGAGAGCTTGGTGCCTGACAACATTGCCCGCCAAGTACTAGGCTCATTGAGCCAGTTCGCGGGCAAGGCCAGCAAACTGGGTGCTGCAGGTTTGGCTGTACTGCTAGTTACCTCGTTGGCGCTCATTTTTACGATTGATCGAACCCTTAACAGCATATGGCGCGTACGCAGGCTGCGCCCCTTTCGCCAACGGGTATTGATTTATTGGGCTGCGATCACCATCGGCCCGGTGGTGCTGGGGGCCAGTCTGAGCTTGACCTCGTACGCCATTTCCGTATCCAAAGGCATGGTGGGAGCCATGCCTGGCGGCGTGAGTTTCTTGCTTGAATCGTTGCAATTCATTTTGGTCGCTGCTGGCATGGCCTCCATGTTTCGTTACGTGCCGAACACCCATGTAGGCTGGGGGCACGCCTGGATGGGTGGTTTTTTTGTGTCCACTGGCATGGAGGTTGCAAAAAAAGCATTAACGCTTTATCTGAGCAAAGTGCCCACCTATTCGGCGGTGTACGGCGCCTTTGCCACTGTGCCTATTTTGTTGGTGTGGATTTATGTAGCCTGGGTCATTGTGTTGCTGGGTGCCACACTTACGGCCTATGTGCCAAGCTTGCTGGCGGGGCTGCCCCGCAGGCGCAGCGGGCCGGGCTGGCAGTTTCAGCTGGCGCTAGAAGTGCTGCAGCATTTAGACAGTGCCCGGGCTTTGCCTCACAAAGGCCTGACTGCCAGCCAACTGTGCACCGCACTGCGTGTAGATATCCAGCGTTTAGAGCCAGTGTTAGAAACACTGACCACGCTGGATTGGTCAGGCCAACTCCTAGAAGAGCAGGGTCCAGATGACGACGCACGTTTTGTTCTGCTGGTAGACCCCGCCACCACAGCCATGGAGCCGCTGATGCAGTCCATGCTGCTGCCGATGACTGCCACTACCCAAAATTTATGGAAAAACGCGCTGCAGCCCTCGTCCACATTGCGTAGTGCGCTATAGAATTAATAGCATTTTCGCTGGCATCCAGATTACATCAGTCGCCCTTTTCTAATCCAGTCTTCTGTTTTTCTGATAGCCAACCGAAAGCGGGCGCAATTAAACGGCTCAAGGCTTTGTAGCTCTTTGCGCAAAAGTGCCTGGAAAGCTATCTCGTCGGGCTCAGGCAGTGCAAGTGCTTCGCTCGCCTGGATAGCCGATGCATCTTCAGTCACCACCTGACGAATAGCATCGCCTAAATGCTCGCGGTACCGTGCTCTAAACGGATCTGGCAAGCCGATGGACTCAAGAATTACCTTGTACTTTTCGATGGAGCGGTGGTATGCCCACTCAAAAAGTTCAACGGCCAGTGTGACGTCTAGTCGTTCATACACCCCTGTCACCGCAATGGCGTAGTCTTCTGGCTCGACATCCAGAAAAGAGAGTGGTGCGCAATTGGACAGCATTAGCGGAAGGTTTGCACACAGTCGACTGGTGCGTTTATTGCCATCTTCAAACGGTTGAAGATAGGCGATATTGACCCAAAGAAAAAATGCCGACTCCACCGGGTTCTTGATCTGCCGAGCCTTCTCAATCACCAGCCCGAGCATCTCTTCCAGGAGCGCAGGAACCTGGGTTGGCAAGTACACCGAATTCGTGATGTTGACCACCGTGCTGCGAATGGCTCCAGCTGAATCGGGGTTGTCCAGCAGGCCCTGCATCAACAGACTCTGGATGTTTCTAACCACCGGAACCGTAATGCCATATTCAGGCACCGCATCGACCATGAACTCAATCGCGTCTTTGTGGTTCAGGAGCATGGTGGCATCCAGGTCGTCGCCTGTTGAGCGGCCTTTGGCAAACAATTTGCGGGTATCGAGCAAGCTTGTGCGGTTGCCTTCCAGTCGGGATGAATGCCAGGACAAATCAATAAGCAACTGCTCCAGCACCTTGCGCGCGTAGGTGCTGGCAGGCTGCTGGCCTTGGGATCGGCTGGCGGCGAACAAAGATTCGGCCACGTGCTTCGGTAGCAACGAAGATTGATTCGGAACGTAGCTGTCCACAAATTTCCATTGATACGAAACAGGTGCACGGGTGCCGATTGGTGCCTCCAATAAAGCGCGCAGTTCCCGTGCCTTCGCACTCCAGGGAGGTGATATTGTCCGTTTTGATGTGTCAAGACTGGACACTGCAACTCGGTAACGAGTCGCTGGACCAGACCCTTCACGCAGAATGGTGCCACTGAAAACCAGCGTGGCCAAGTAGCGATTCACAGTGGGGCGCTTTGCCCCTAAGTGCGTCGTAATGCCGTCAGCGCCTACAGACCCGAGTCCTGCAGTTGCACGCGCAGTCAAATAAGCAAGGATGTTTGAAGGGAGTTGTATGTTGGTCAAAAATTTATCCTCTCATTTTCTTATCAAAAATGCATTATTTTGATAAGAATATCAGAATCGAATCAAAACCTATTTTGAGAGGAGTTTCGCGAGCAAAACTTTCTCTGGCGTTCACAGTGGGGTTCGGTTAGGCGACATCTGGTGTCGCACAAAAACGCGACCCAACGCGCTTTTAAGCGCCCTACCTTGGACAATTGCTACCGACCCCGCAAAACGGGGCAACAAGCAACTCACAAGGAGGCACTGATGTTGATTCCACTCATCTCATTCATATTATTTAGCGCTACGCCAGCGCGCTGCGGTCGATGAACGGTTTGGAGGGCGACATCGTCACCGCCCCAACGCCGAGGGTTGACGGCACAGCTTGCCTGTGAATGTTGGCGGGTATCCGCTCGATTGAGGATTTGAATGCCAAAAACACCTAAATCGCCCGCCCTACCTACGTAACGCGCTATAAAACTAATAGTGGAGGCCCGCCCATTGTGCGGCTACTTCTTTATGGCGACGCATGCTGCTCTGTGAATGCGCATGGCGGTGGATGCGGTGCAACAGATCGTGTTTTTGTTTTGGTGTCATGCCTGACTGTGCAACGATTTCCGGGGCCTGCTGCAGGGTATTGAGCACCACGCGTCGTACTTGTGCTTCTGCGGGTTTTTCAGAAAGACCCAGGTAGCTGCAGAAGTTGCGCAACCGGGCCGGGGACCAAATCGGCTCTTGAGGGTCATGCGCCGGCACCGACGGGTCAAACAAATGCAGGGCATGCCCACGAATGGGGTGGTACAGCGCCTGCGCAACCAGGTCATAGGCAGGGGATAGCGTGGCAGTACGTCCGTCGGGGTACAGCAGCGCGATATTCTTGAGGTGCATGTCTGCATTGCCAATCAGGTCATTGAAGGCAATGCGGCGGATCAGCTCCAGCACGGCGGGCTCACCACAGGCAGGCAGATCGAGCAGAGTGGCTGCAATGGCCAGGTAGCTCTGCGAGTATTTAAGGTCGGGTTGCACGCCCAGCACCTGCGCAAAGTCTTCCATGTGAATGCGTCCTGCCGGGCTGCGGTCAAAGCGATGCACTGCAAAAAAGTGGCCTTGCGCCTCTTCCCCCAGGTCATATCGGTGGGGCGCTTGCAGCAAGTGCATGGGTTCGAGCGAAAACTCACAGGTGGTGATCCCGGCAGCCCGTGCCAGGGCCATGCTCACCGCTTCTACCTCTGGCATGCGGGGGTAGTCTGGTGTTGGCAACTTGGCGATGATGTGTGTCTCGCCCATGTGGGTGCGCCCCACAAAGCGACCGTCCGCGATGCGGTTGACGCCCAGCTTAGGCTGTACCCCGGAGATAGAAATCGCCGCCTGAAAGGGCTCGGCGGCAACGGTCATCTCCAGCGCGTCGTTGTTCTGGGTTACAAGGCGGGCCAGGGTTGGGCGGTCCAGCTGCTGCCACACGGAACGGACATTGCCAGGTAGGTCTTTGCCGCAGGCCGTCAGCAACAAAAAGAAGTCATTGGGTGCGATGTGGGCCTCTTGCGCTACGTGGCGACGGAAGATGCCCTCTGGCAGCAGGTTCTGAAAAAATGCGGGCAGCAGCCATTGGCCGTTGGCGTCTAACTCTGCATTGAATGGCCTGGAAGTGATGTCGAGCCAGAAGGGGCGCTGCTGTTCCGGGTTTTCCGCACGCATGGATTCCGAGAGCACTGGCGCAGTGCCAAACGGCTGGGCGGCGTAGTCCTCGTTGGCTACAAAGCGTTGGATTGGCGGCAGGTTTTCAGGGGCAAATTGGAACAGCATGCCCACTTGTACGTCGCCCACATAGACCACCAAAACAGGGATGTTCACGGCTTGTCCTTTTGCATACGAACCTGAACTTTGGCCAAGCGGGCCTCTACCGCAGACCGCGGCCCGGTGGAGGGTTGGGCGCTAACGGTGGGCCGCAGGCTGACACTGACTGCTTTGGGTGCCAGAACCATGTCCAAGCCCAAGGTATCTGCCATAGCCAAAAAAGTAGATAGTCGGACATCCCCCCCTTTTGCAAAGCGGTAGAGCGCCGCACGCGCAACGCCAGACTGCGTTGCAAGATCGTTAACGGAGAGGTCTGCTTGCGCGCGATGTGCGCCTAGGGACTCGGAAAGTTGTTTGATAGTTGTCATATTTTGACTCTTATTAAAGACTTAATACGAATATTCTATAATAAGAGATTAAATCCGTAACAAAATCATCTCTATTGAGAGATTTATATAAATATTTCTCTAAAAAGAGACAAGATGCTAGGCGTGGCACAAAGCGACAGTGGTGGCTGCGTTAGGTGCCATGGCAGCACTTTTTCAAAAAATCGCGTATGGCAAACAGCGTCTCCTCCGGTGCCTCGCTCATCTGGTGGTGTCCCACAGGCACGTTGACGACGCTGACCACTTTCCCGCTGGATCGGGCCGCGGCGATCAGCGGTTGAGCGGCTTTAGCCTGTGTCATCTGGTCTTGCACACCCAGCACAAACAGCACTGGGCAGGTGATTTCCGCTACGGCTGCTTCGCCATTGGTGTAGCTGTCGCAGGCCTTGAAGCCACGGTAGAACACATTCACGCCTGAGTTGCTGGCCAGCACCCGCCGCATGAGCGCTTTATTGCTGCCAAACACCCAGGTGCTGGGGCCCAG
>JBEANP010000015.1:0-18717 GCA_041165385.1 Pseudomonadota bacterium
AGCACCCAAGCAGCAAGCGCAAACAGCTCCGAAATTGATAGCAAAACTGTGGTCATCATGGGTGCAGGCCTGATTGGCTGTGAGTTTGCCAACGACTTGGTGCAATCAGGCTACCGGGTGCACGTGGCCGACCCTTCCAGCAGGCCTCTGGCGGCATTGCTACCTGAAGCCGCCAGCACACAGTTGGCTAATGCGCTGCAAGCTCTTGGCGTGCAATGGCACTTTGGCACGACGGTGCAAGCCGTTGACCGTACCGAGGGCACGCTGCAAGTCACCTTGTCTAATGGAGACACACTGGCCGCGCACGCGGTGCTAAGCGCCATCGGACTGCGGGCAGATACCCGTATAGCAGCCAACGCAGGCATTGCTGTTGAGCGCGGCATTCTGGTCAACGCGCAGTTACGAACTTCCGCAGCGCAGGTGTATGCGTTGGGCGACTGCGCACAGTATGCATCGGCTGGGCAGCGCACCTTGCCGTATGTCATGCCGATCATGCACGCAGCCAAAGCCCTTGCAGCTACGCTGGTGGGCACGTCTACGGCACTGGAGTTCCCATTGATGCCAGTGGCCATCAAAACCCCGGCCATGCCGCTGGTGGTGGTGGCTGCGCATCCGTCTATTGCTGGCCAGTGGCAGGCAGACGATCCTGCTAGCACCGATGCATGGATATTTGTGGACGAGCAAGGCCAACAGCGCGGCTTTGTACTGAGCGGCAAGCAAACCGCTCGCCGTATGGAGTTTGCCAAGCGCACCATAAGTTGAAAAGTAGCAGCGCGGTACGCATAAAGGCATACATCTTTTACATAAAGTGCGCTGCAGTGCCTAGTCTGAAGTGCTTACATCAGGCCTACAATCAGTATCCCTATTTAGTGCACGGGTGCTGCTTCACGGCATAAGCCCAAGACCAGGACGCAACATGGCAGACCTCCCCCCATTCACCCCAGTCTCCAACTCCGCCGAGAAAAAGTCGCAATTGCGTCAAGCAGCCCTGGAGTACCACGAGTTCCCCACTCCCGGCAAAGTGGCCATTTGCGCCACCAAGCAGTTGATTAACCAGCACGACTTGGCCCTGGCTTATTCACCCGGTGTGGCCGCCCCGTGCGAGGAAATCGTTAAAGACCCCAATAACGCATTCAAGTACACCAGCCGCGGCAATCTGGTCGCTGTCATCACCAACGGCACTGCAGTGCTCGGCCTGGGTGACATTGGCCCATTGGCTTCCAAGCCTGTGATGGAGGGCAAGGGGGTGCTGTTTAAAAAGTTCGCCGGCATTGACGTGTTTGATCTGGAAATCGATGAAAAGCACGACCTCGACAAACTGGTCGACATCATTGCCTCGCTAGAGCCCACCTTTGGCGGCATTAATCTCGAAGACATCAAAGCGCCTGACTGCTTTTATGTAGAGCGCAAACTGCGCGAGCGGATGAAGATTCCAGTCTTCCATGACGACCAGCACGGCACAGCTATTTGCGTTGGCGCTGCGATTCTCAACGGACTAAAGGTTGCCAATAAAGACCCAAAGAGGGTCAAACTCGTTACCTCTGGCGCTGGCGCCGCTGCATTGGCGTGCCTGGGTTTACTGGTTAAGCTGGGCATTCCCCGCGAAAACATTTATGTGACTGACTTGGCAGGTGTGGTCTATGAAGGCCGTACCGAGTTGATGGACGAAGACAAAATTCAGTTCGCCCAAAAGACCGATGCTCGCACGCTACGCGAAGTCATCGTCGGTGCGGACATCTTCTTGGGCCTGTCGGCAGGCGGCGTGCTAAAGGCCGACATGGTCAAGTCCATGGCCGAGCGCCCCCTGATTTTTGCGCTGGCCAACCCCACACCCGAAATCTTGCCCGAAGAAGTCAAAGCTGTGCGTGACGATGCCATCATGGCCACGGGCCGCACGGACTACCCCAACCAGGTCAATAACGTTCTGTGCTTCCCCTACATCTTCCGCGGCGCGCTGGATGCAGGTGCGTCCACCATTACCCTGGAAATGGAAATTGCAGCGGTGTACGCCATTGCTGAACTGGCCCAGGCCGAACAAAGCGAAGTGGTGGCTGCGGCTTACGCGGGCGAGCAATTGGCCTTTGGGCCCGAATACCTGATTCCCAAGCCGTTCGATCCGCGCTTAATGATAAAGATTGCCCCTGCCGTGGCCCAAGCCGCCGCAGACAGTGGCGTAGCACTGCGCCCCATTACCGACATGGACGCCTACCGCGAGCGCCTGCAAAGCTTTGTGTACGCGTCTGGCACCACCATGAAGCCCATCTTCACGGCAGCCAAAAGAGCCCTGAAAAAGCGCGTGGCCTATGCCGAGGGTGAAGACGAGCGCGTTTTGCGCGCCTGCCAGATCGTGGTGGACGAACACATCGCTTTTCCCACGCTGATTGGCCGTCCAACTGTGATTGCCGAGCGCATCGAGAAGTTTGGCCTGCGACTCAAAGAGGGCCGCGACTACAACGTGGTGAACGTTGAGCAAGACCACCGCTACCGTGACTTCTGGCAGACCTACCACCAGATGACAGCGCGCAAGGGCATCACGGTGCCGGTTGCCAAAATTGAGATGCGCCGCCGCTTGACGTTGATTGGTGCCATGTTGCTTCACAAAGGCGATGTAGACGGCATGATTTGCGGCACGTGGGGAACCACGTCCCTGCACTTGCAATACATCGACCAGGTAATTGGCAAGCGCCAAGGCGGTAGCCCCAGCACGCCCCAGGACGTACAAATCTATGCCTGTATGAACGGCCTGATGTTGCCGGGTCGCCAAGTCTTTTTAGTCGACACCCACGTCAACTACGACCCTACCGCTGAAGAATTGTGCGAAATCACAGTCATGGCCGCTGAGGAAATGATGCGCTTTGGCATTAAGCCCAAGGCGGCACTGCTCAGCCACTCCAATTTTGGCAGCAGCAACGAACCAAGCGCTATCAAAATGCGCGACACACTAGCGCTCTTGAAGGTGCAGGCGCCATGGCTGGAAGTGGATGGCGAAATGCATGGCGACGTGGCCCTGGACGGCGCTGCACGCCACACCATGATGCCGAACAGCACGCTGCATGGCGACGCCAATCTTTTAGTGTTGCCCAACATTGATGCGGCCAATATTGCTTACAACCTGCTCAAAACAGCAGCCGGTGGCAATATCGCCATCGGACCCGTGTTGCTAGGTGCCGCCAAACCCGTGCATGTGCTCACCGCCAGCACCACTGTCCGACGAATCGTCAATATGACGGCACTAACCGTAGCCGACGCTAACGCTACCCGCTGACATAAATCAACCGCAGGGGTTTGCTCAATCTTTGGGCAGGCGCTTGCTTTTTTGTCATGAATACGCGACACTAGGGACCTTGGTTTTTCGGGTTTACCCGTAGTAGTTCAAAGGGGTCTTCAGTGCGCAAGGGCGTTTTCAAGTTAGCGCTCACTAGTGTGGCTCTTATTGCTACGCTGGCCTGTAGCGGTGCAATTGCAAAATCGACGGCAGGGCAAATAGCCATTGCCAACGTTACGCTAGCGCAGCTTCCTATACAGGGGCGAGACACCTACCAGCGCATTTTTCAAGGCGGTCCTTTTCCGTATGAAAAAGACGGCGTTGTGTTTGGTAATCGCGAACGCCTGCTGCCACCACAAAAGCGTGGCTACTACCGGGAATACACCGTAAAAACACCAAGTTCGCGTGATCGTGGCGCTCAGCGCATTGTCTGCGGCGGGACAGCAACCGCACCAGATGCATGTTTTTACACGGCCGACCACTATGCGAGTTTTCGCAAAATCGTGCCGTGATGTCAATTTTGTACTTTTGAGAAAGGGAGTCGAGGATGGATACGCCGCTTCGAACCGTAAGAAACAATATCGTTCAATCGATACGCGCCTTCAGGGTGCCAGACCTCCAAGAGGCAGCTCAGGGTCTGGGTCACCACTTCCTGTACGCCAATTTGGCGAATGCACAGACCAAGCAAGACGTGCTGGATTTGATCGGGCAGCAATTTATGTTGTCCGCCCAGGTCGGCAAAAACTTTGACTCGCTGTATGACAGTTTGACTGATCCGGTGCACAAGTCGGGCCCTCAGCCTGGTTTTATCGCTGTGTTGGAGCACATTCCTGCCAATGCCAAGTTTGACAAAGAAGCACGCGAGCAACTGCTCGACATCTTCCGCGACACTGCAGACTACTGGGGAGACCGGAAAATACCATTCCGATGCTTCTATTCTTTTCTGTAGCCCGTTCTGCATCCACCAGCCAAGCAGAACGGGCTAATGAGGCAAATACCAATACCGCCGCAACCACAGCGGTTACCGGTATCGAATTGACCACTGAGACAGGCGAAAAAATGCCTACCGACAAATTGTTGGACGTCTCTCCATTTGCGCTGCGTATGAGCAGCCCATTTAACGCAGGTTATTGGCTGTCAGCAGCTTAATTCCACCGCACTTAGCTCAAAAAGCCCGTCTTAGTGATGGGCTTTTTGCTGTCAGGTGTGCTTTGCAAGCACCGCTTGCAAAGATGCTGCATTGAAGGGTTTAGCCAGATGGTCGTCCATACCCGCCTCAATGCACGCTTGGCGGTCAGACTCCATGGCGTTGGCCGTCATGGCTACGATAGGCGTGTGGCTACCCACTGGCTCTTGCGAACGGATTAAGCGCGTAGCTTGTAAGCCACCCATTACCGGCATTTGCATATCCATAAGCACAACATCCCAGGGTTGGCCTGGGAATAGGTCCAGGGCCTCTTGCCCATTCTTGGCCAAAACAACGTTGTGACCCCATTTTTTCAATAACGTCGTAGCAAGAATTTGGTTGATGGGGTGGTCTTCCACCAATAAAACTTCCAATGGACGGAGTGCTTGCACAGCGGTGTCATCGGGTAGTCGTGCTGTCAGTTGAGGCCCAGCAGATCGGGCGGTCTGAAGTCGCACCGTGAAATGGAACGTACTGCCTTGCCCAGGCACACTTTCAATCCAGATGCGCCCACCCATCAATTCAACCAAGCGGGCACAAATAGTCAGCCCTAAACCGGTACCACCGAATTTACGGGTGGTTGAACTGTCGGCTTGACTGAACGCCTCAAACACCGCTTTTTGCTTCTCAGCGGGAATGCCGATGCCCGTATCTGCAACGGAAAACTGGAGTTGCGCGTCCCCTATCTCAGAGAGCTTCCGCGCAACGGTCACAGTGACACTGCCTTGGGCCGTGAACTTGATTGCGTTGTCACACAGGTTGGTAAGCACTTGGCGAATACGCACTGGGTCGCTTTGTACCAGGGTGGGCAAGTCAGGGGCCAACTTTTCAACCAAGACCAAGCCTTTGCGCCTTGCCCGAGGCACTAAAGTTTTTAGTGTGTCATGGACCAGCTCACTCAGCGCAAAGTCGACCGATTCAATGTTGAGTTTGCCCGCCTCGATTTTCGAAAAATCCAAAATATCGTTAAGAATCACCATCAGCGACTGGGCTGAGTTTTTCACAATCGTCAGATACTCATGCTGCGTCCTATCCAGCGGTGTAGCCATTACCAATTCGGTCATACCAATCACACCGTTCATGGGCGTGCGAATTTCGTGGCTCATGTTGGCCAGAAAATCGCTCTTAGCTTGGTTTGCGGCCTCTGCAGTGCGCTTGGCTTCGCGCAGCGCGTGTTCCAGTAAATTTTTGTCGGTGATATCTAACACGGTACCAACCAGCGCAGTCACCTTGCCGTTTGCAGCCGTCAGCGGCGCCTTCCAGTAGAGCCCGTCTCGCACTTCACCAGTAAGGCGCTGGGTAAAGCCCGTCTCGTACGACTGCACTTTTCCAGTGGCAAACAATGCCTGATCTTTTTCGTGGATCATGCGTGCGGAGTCACCTGGCACCAGGTCAAAAACCGATTTGCCAATCCAATCATTGCGCTGGATACCGAACAAATTTTCAAATGCCTTGTTAAAGCGCAAGTAGCGCCCATTCAAGTCTTTGAGGTAAATGGCTGTAGGCGTTGCCTCTAACAACACCTCTACGAAATGCAATTGCTCTGCAAGCTTGGCTTCAAAGGTTTTGCGGGTGGTGATATCGGTTCGTATCGCGATGTATTGCTCGGGCATACCATCGCCCCCTTGCAAGGGAATAATAGTTGCGTCGACCCAATAAAAATCCCCATTTTTTCTGCGATTTCGAATTTCGCCGCGCCACACCCCACCCTGAGAAATCTCACGCCACAACCCATCAAAGAAGGTGGCCGGGTGATAACCAGAATTGACCACGCGGTGGTTAGATCCCAATAATTCAGCGCGCGCATAGCCGCTGATGTCACAAAACTTGTCATTGGCGTAGGTAATGTTGCCTTGCAAATCCGTAATACTGACAATGGCGTGCTGATCGAGCGCAAATTTTTGGTTGTCCAGCGCACGCCGGCCGAGTTCGCGCTCGTTCATCAGGCCCACCAGGCGCGCAATCAAGGTATCCAAATCATTTTCGGGCAAGGGGGTTGCCAAGGCCTCTTCTTCCGACTGAAATGCGCCCAATACACGACGCATGGACTCCAAAGCCCTTTGGCGCATCTGCAATTCAGCACGCAACTGCACGTCCAGCGTATCTTGCTGTGTGACATCGCGAATCGCCATAACATGCCCCAACACCGTGTGGCTAGAGGAATAAATAGTGGACAGGGTGGTGTCCAAAATTGTTTTTTCACCGCTCTGTGCAATCCGCTCAAGACGACGCACTTTCCAATCCAGAGGCTCACCATCGTCGCGAAACGCTGTGGGCAACAACTGCTTGGCGCTGCGTCCTATGAGCCCGTGCTCTTGGCCTCCGAGTAGCAAAACCGCGGCGGGATTGCTATAAACAATCACATAGTCTGAGTCAGTGGTCAACACAGCATCGCTGATGGCGTTCAGGGTGACTGCTGCTTCTTCGCGCTGCGCCGACAATCGACCGGCGGCGCGGTTCAAAATGTCGAAGGTGTGTCGAATTTCAACCGGCGCGTCTGCATCAATGAGCGCATTGATATCTACAGCCCCTGACAAGATGGCCGCCTCATTGGAGCGAACTCGGTCAAAGTTGCCAAGCCAGCGCTTTAAAGGCCGCCCAATAAACAGCACGCCCAGTAACAAAGCAACCGCTGAAAGTGCCATTGCATACAGCGCTACGCGCCACAGCTCGCCAGCAATTTCGTCCGCTGCAAAGGTCAGGCGCAGGACACCGTAATTTTTGCCACCTACGACAATATTGTGATTGATGTCATACAAGCTTTCTTGCACACGGCTACTCAACCACGCGGGGGGCGACAACGTTTGTTTGACAGTGTTGACGGTGGTGATAGCCCCGCCTTTGGTGTCAATGAATTGGGCCTTAGAAAAGTTAGAACGTGAAATTGCACGCTCCAGCATTTTGCGGACAGTGTCGTAATCCCCAATCACTGCGCTATCGCCCACCGCTTGGACCGCTACGCTCATCATCATTTCACCTGCGAGCAGTTCGTCTTCAATTTGCTGCGTAAACTGGTAACGGTAAAACGATCCCAAAGCCGCACCGACAAACAGCACCAGCGACGCCATATAAAGCGTGAATACCCTGCCCACCAAGGAGCTGGGCAGCAGGCGCTGCAGTAGTGTCTTCACGGGGTTTTAATGCAGAGGCGCTGGTGCGGACTGGTAAAACCGCCATTAAGCGGCGTAGTCTGCTCCAGTGGCTGGGATGAAATCAAAAAGCTGCGCTTGCACCGAAGCGAACGCGGTAACCCACATCGATACCAGTGCGAAACCCCCGCGCAAAACCGTCTCTTCATGGAAGCCCTTTTTCTGCGGCCATCATAAAACAAGATACCGTGACTTAAATCCGCAATTGCTCTGCCAACTGCACGTATTCCGACACTGGCACTTCTTCGGCCCGACGCTGGATATCAAAGACGCCAGAGAATGCTTTTTCTTCCAACCACCGACCCAGGGTGTGGCGCAAAATTTTGCGGCGCTGGCTAAACGCCACCTGTACCAACTCGCTGAGCAATTTGGGGGCGATCTGTGGTGGTTGGGCCAAAGGCACCATGCGAATCACCGCGCTGTCCACCCGCGGCGGCGGATCAAAGCTCTCGGGTGGCACAAACAACACATCTTCCATGGCGTAGCGCCATTGCAGCATCACGCTCAAGCGACTGTAGTCAGAAGTGGCCGGGCTGGCTACCATGCGGTCAACCACCTCCTTTTGCAACATAAAGTGCTGGTCTTCAATCAAGTCCACATAGCCCAACAGGTGAAACAAAATGGGCGTGGAGATGTTGTAGGGCAGGTTGCCCACCACGCGCAACTTACCCAAGGGCTCTGCAGGCGCAACGTCGGTTGCTTCACTTTTGATAGCTACTTGCCCTCTTTGGACGAGGGAAAAATCCACTTTCAGCACGTCAGATTCGATCACCGTGAGCTGGCCATGGCTGCGCAAACGCACGGCCAAATCGCGGTCTAACTCAATCACCGTGAGGTGGCCAAGGCGCTCCACCAAGGGCTGTGTCAGTGCTGCCAAGCCAGGACCGATTTCCACCATATGCTGGCCCGCTTTGGGTGCAATGGCGTCCACGATGGCATCAATGATGCCGCCGTCGGTCAAAAAGTGCTGGCCAAAACGCTTGCGTGCAATGTGCTTCACTGGGGTGGCTCTCGCATTTCAACAAAGGCACGTTCGCGCAGATCGCGGGCCCATAGGCTGTAGGCCTCTTCATATTTAGCTTCTTGCAATTGCACACGAACCGCCTCACGCAGCTCGCGCTGGCTCAAATCCACACGGCGACGCTCTGTTAGCTGAATCAAATGCACACCAAAACGCGACACCACGGGATTGCTGATTTCGCCTTCGTTCAAACGATTCATGGCTTGCTCAAACTCGGGTACAAAGCTGCCAGGTTGCACCCAGCCCAGGTCGCCACCTTGCGCGGCACTGCCGTCTTGCGAAAACTCGCGGGCCAGTGACTGGAAATCGGCGCTACCAGCCAAAATGCGGCGCTTGTAGTCTGCCAGTCGCGTGATGGCGGCAGCCTCAGGCAGCTGTGTCCCGGTGCGCAGCAAGATGTGCCGTGCCCGGCTTTGAACTACGGTTTGCACGAATTGCACGGGAGCGCGTCGCTCCACCACCTTCAATATGTGAAAGCCCGCGCCTGAGCGCACCAAGTCAGAGACCTCGCCCACGTTAAGCTTTTGGGTTGCCAAAACAAACGACGGCGGATAACGGTCTGCCCGGCGCAGACCCAGTTGCCCGTCATTCTTGCGATCAGCTGCCGACAACTGCTGCACCAACAGATTGAAGTCTTCACCAGCACGGATGCGGTCCAGCACCTTTTGCGCTTGCAAATACAACTGCGCCGATTGCTCACCGGAGGCTTTTTCTGGTACCGCAATCAGCAGCTGCGCCAGATTGATGTCTTGGGTAAACGGATCGGTGTTGTTGGCTTGGCGCTCTTGAATAAAGCGGTCAATGTCTTGATCAGTTACGCGTATGCGGGATTTCACGTCGCGCTCATGCAAGCGGCTTAGCAACAATTGGTCACGCAATTGATTTCTGAAGGCAGGTACATCCAGGCCATCTTTGGCGGCACGGCGACGCAATTCAGCCACATCCACCGCGTTTTGACTGGCGACAGCCAGCTCTGCTTGGTCCACGGCCACATCGTCAACGCGAACACCCGACTCACGGGCTAACTGCAACTGGGCACGCTCAACAATCAGCCGCTCCAGCACGTTGCGCTTGAATTCGTCTTGCGGAGGTGCTTTTTGCCCTTGCTGGGCCAGTTGGGCGGCAATGCGTTGCATTTGCGCACGCACCTCACCATTGGTAATTGGCTCAGAATTCACCACCGCCACAATGTAATCTGCCTGCTGGGTGCGCTGTGCTTGTGCCACAGTGCTGCCAAAGCAAGCCAAGGTTGCCAGGGCCACGGCCCACGCGCGAGAGTTCATGTTTTGCTTAATTTTGGTTGCTAGTCGTAATTACTAAAGCGGCTGTTGTTGGTGCCAGATTCGCGTAAATTTTGGTAGCGTGAAATATTCTGCGCCAGTGTCTTGCGAGGGTCTACCCCCAACCGGGTAAATCCAACAAACTCCAGCTGAAAATACAGGCGCTGTGTCGCTGTGGAGGTGCTGGTTTGTACCCGCTCCAATACAAACCGGGCCAACCAACAGCCAGCATCGTACTCGACCCCCAACACAGTGTCGACGAGGCGCCGCTCATTAAGGCTGTAATTCAGTCGCCCCACCCCGTAGTAACGCCGTGGCCCTACAACACTGTCTAGCGCCGCAGGAGAGCTGCGGCCTCCCAACAAGTCACCTAGTGGCCACTGCCAACTCACATCGACCTGCTCACTCACGTTGCGCTGAAAACGGTAGGCCGCATTGACCACGCGGTAATTTCCGGGGTTGTAACGAGCGCCTATAGTGGAGCGCTCGGACTGCTCGGTTTTGGCGTTGTACTGTGCGGTGGATTCAAGCGCCCAGTGGTCGTCTACATTGATCGACGCACCCAGCAGCACATCACTCAGACCGGCCAATGCGGGCGTTGTGGTGGTGTTTAGGGTGACATTTTGGTCCTCAAACCGAAGGCGCTGCGCTATACCAAAGCGCGCATATTGCGCACCCGTGTCAGCGTCCAGATACCGCGTGGTCAGACCTAGGGTGAGCAAATTGTTGTCAGAGATTTTGTCGTGGCCACCGAAGGCGTTTTCGGTGTAAATACTGGCAAAGTTAAAGTCATTTGCGCCCGTGTCGTAGTGGGGCAAATAGCTCTGGTTGCGGTACGGCGTGTATACATAAAACGCGCGTGGCTCCAGAGTTTGCACCAAACTGCGGCCCCATACGGTGGTGTCGCGTTCAAACACCAAACCACTGTCCAGACTGAAGGTGGGCACTACGCTTTCGGCCGTATTTCCGCCCCTGGCAAGCTGGGCATCAAATTGGTAGGCGCTGGCATGCAGCTGCAGCTTGGGTGTAACAAAACCCGAAGGGGCGAGCCAAGGGCGGCTCACTTGCAACAGGCTGTAAATACGCAGCGCATTAGGTTGCCCGGTCAGGGTACGGTTGGCCTCGAACTGGGTGAAATCACCCTCTGCGGACACATCAAACCCGCGCACGTTGCCCAATGCATACCGTGCTGTCAACTGGGGCACGCGGTCATAGGGTGGCAGGATGGGCGAATCCACATCTTGCAAGGTTTGCCACTGCAACATGCGAGCCGTCACCGCAACTGGTCCCTTTGCCCAGGTGGCATTCACGTCATCAGGCAGCAAACGCTGGGTAAGCGAGGAGGCACTGCGGGTGAAGTCGCGCCAGTAGTTGTCATCACTCACCCGATTCAGATTGACATAAACACCCACGTTACCAATTTCAGGAACGCCAGTATTGACCGTGCCGTTGTGCAATAGGGCCACACCCCAGCGGTCGGCATTGCGCAGCTTGTCAGCCGGCATAACGTTTAGGCGCACGGTGCCGCTGTAGGTAGGCTCGAGGTAGCGAAACTCGGTGCCCAGATCGACACCACGGACCGTCATCAAGGTGGGGGTGATGGTGGCATCGCGGTTGGGGGCAATGTTCCAGTAGTAGGGTGCTACTACCTCAACGCCGTTGACGTTGTCCACGCCAATGATGGGCGGCAACATGCCTGACTTGCGCTTTTCGGTCAGCGGAAACGTGAACGACGGCACCGGTAACACGGGCACACCTTTGAATATGAGTGAGCCATCTGCCACCACGCCCACCTCTTCGTCGTTGTCAAGGGTAATAGAGCTGGCGCGCAGCACCCAGTCGGGCATCCAGCTGGGGCCGGGCAGGCGCTTACAGGTGGTGTAGGTGGCGTTGTGGATGACCGTGTGACTCTCATCAATAAAGTCTGCTCGCGACGCGTCACCATGGGCGTCGTTTTGCAGCAATTCGTAGCGCGGCTGGTCAAAAAAGCCTTCAAACGCATCCACCTTGATTTCCAGCAGTGGCCCCGAGTACACATTACCGCCCCGGTTAATGCGCACATTGCCTGTGGCACGTGCGGTGTCGGTGGGTCGATCGTATTCGAGCTTGTCAGCAAAGATGCTGGTCCCGGCTTTGCGCAAAACGGCCTTCCCCTCAAGGGTGGTATCCAAGTCTGGCCGCCCTGCAATGTGGTCTGCTTCAAGAAATACGATCCCGTCCGTACGCTGTGAGGGCGTTATTTTTTCAGCCAGCAAGGGGCTGCTATTCAGTACAAAACTTGGCTCCGGCAGGGCGTCCACACCCTGAGCAAAGGCAGCTCCACTAGCACCCAAGCCCACCCCCACAACCATTGCCAGCCACACTGACACGGCGATAAGGGATCGCATAAATCGGTGACGAAGCTGCGCAGCCACAGGCTGGCAATGTAAACAACACATGGGGGGAGTAACGGGCAATGAATGAGGCGTTAAAAGACGGGGTTTGTAGAATGGATTATCCATGAGCCCCACTACCTCTATTCCCAGCGCCAGCGGCGCAGTTGTCTGGGGCAATCCCCAGCGCGAAACTCTGTTTGAACAATGGTTTGCTTCTGTGCAAACCGCACACGGCCTAGACCCCGCCACGCTGCGTATGGCCTCGGTCGACGCCAGCTTTCGCCGCTACCTGCGGGTCGATAGTGCGCAAGGAAGTGAAGCTATCAGCCGCATCATCATGGACGCTCCCACGGACAAAGAGAACAGTCAACCGTTCGTGCATGTTGCTCAGTTGATGCAGGCCGCTGGCCTGACCGTGCCTGAAATTCTGGCTTGGGACGAAGCCAACGGCTTCTTGCTGCTCAGCGACCTGGGTGCCAAAACCATGCTGCAGGTGATAGACCCTGCTGCACCGCCCCCCCTGAACCTGTACCTGCAAGCGGTGGATGCACTGGTGCAATGGCAATTGGCCTCCAAAGAAAGCGTGCTGCCGAACTACGACCACGCACTGCTGAGCCGCGAACTGGCCCTGTTCCCACAGTGGTACATCGGTGAACACCGCAAATACACGCTCGACGCAGCGCAGCAAAAGGTGCTGGACGACGCGTTCGAGCGCATCGTGCAGAACAACCTGCAGTGGCCCAGCGTCTACGTGCACCGCGACTTCATGCCACGGAACTTGATGGTCGGCCCCAAACTGGGCGTGCTGGACTTCCAAGACGCGGTGTACGGCCCCATCACCTACGACATTGCAAGCCTGATGCGCGATGCGTTCCTGAGCTGGGACGAAGACTTCTGCCTGGACGTGACTATTCGCTACTGGGACACCGCGCGTAAGGCGGGCCTGCCCGTAGGCGACGACTTTGGCGAGTTTTACAAGGGCGTGGAGTGGATGGGCCTGCAGCGCCACCTGAAAGTGGCCGGCATTTTTGCCCGCCTGACCCTGCGCGATGGCAAGCCGCAGTACCTGGCCGACACGCCGCGCTTTATTGCTTACATTCGCTCCACCTGCAGCCGCTACATGGAACTCAAACCCCTGCTGCGTCTGGTGGAGAAGATCGAGGGGATCGAGTTGCCCAGTGTCTTTGTATTCGGCAAAAATTAAGCCAAATAGGCCTGCAAACCTCATGCATAGTGCGTATGCAGCTACTGTTTTAATAGCAATTTAAACCCTGTCCTGAGCCCGTATTTCCATGCCGCGTTTCTTCTGCTCTGCTGAATTGGTCCCCGGCCACATGCTGGACCTACCTGCCAGCGCCGCGCGCCATGTGCAAGTGCTGCGCTTGCAGCCGGGCGACAGCATCACCCTGTTTAACCATGGCCCCGGTTGGGGTGGAACCAGCCCCGGTGGCGAATTTGATGCCACGGTCACCCGCATGGGCCGCAGCGACGTGCAGGTGCAGGTGGGTGCCCACCACACGGTGGAGCGCGAAGCGCCCCGCCCAGTGCACCTGGCCGTGGGCATGCCCGCCAACGACCGCATGGACTGGCTGGTCGAAAAAGCCACCGAGCTGGGCGTGGCCAGTATTCAGCCACTGATGACCGAGCGCAGCGTGCTGCGCCTCTCAGGCGAGCGGGCCGAGAAAAAAGTCGCCCACTGGCAAAGCGTGGCCATAGCAGCCTGCGAACAATGTGGTGGCAACCGCGTGCCGCTGGTGCACCCGATGCAAACGCTGGCACAGTGGCTTAAAGCCAGCCGCGTCACCGAGCAAAATTCAAACCCCAGTGCAAACCTGGACTCCACCCCCACATGCACCGCCGCCCCACTTGTGCCGCAAAAGTTTCTGCTCTCGCTGCGCGACGGCGCGCTGCCGGTGCAAACAATGGCCAGCAACCCTGGCGACGGAAGCAGCAACGCAGAGGTGTGGTTCTTGAGCGGCCCCGAAGGCGGCCTGTCGACTGCCGAAGAAGACGCGGCGCTGCAGGCCGGTTTTGCGCCAGCCACATTGGGCACCCGCGTGCTGCGCGCAGAAACCGCGGCGCTTGCCGCACTCATCACCCTCACCCTACCCGGCACACCATGAATCGCAACCTCTGGCTTCTCGCCCTGTGCCAGGGACTGTTCCTGACCAACAACGTTACCTTCATCGCCATCAACGGGCTGGTGGGTTTGAGCCTCGCGCCCTATGGCTGGATGGCCACGCTACCAGTGATGGGCTATGTAGTGGGCGGAGCGCTCAGCACGCCGCTAGTGGCCAAAACACAGGCTTTGTTTGGGCGGCGCGTTTCGTTTCAAATCGGCTTGGCCGTTGCGTTTGGCTCTGCGCTCGTGGGTGCGTGGGCGGTGGTGGGGCACCACTTTTGGCTGCTGGTAGCCGCCACGGTGATTGCCGGTTACTACAGCGCCAACGGCCAGCTGTACCGCTTTGCCGCCGCAGAACTGGCACTGCCCGCTTTTCGCGAAAAAGCCGTGTCGCTGGTGCTGGCCGGTGGGCTGATTGGGGCCATTGCCGGGCCCAACCTGGCCGCCCGCACCCGCACCGTGCTGGACGTGCAGTTTGCCGGAGCGTACATCGCGTTGGCGGCCGTGGCCTTGGTCGCCATGGCGCTGATGGCGTTGATTCAATTTCCTGCGGCTCCCGCGGCAGCGAAGGGCAAGGCCAGTGGCGGGCGCAGCCTGCTGGAAATCATGCGCCAGCCGGTGTTTGCCGTGGCCTGCATCAGCGCTGCACTCAGCTATGGTGTGATGAATCTGTTGATGGCCGCCACGCCTTTGGCCATGCAGCAGTGCGGCCTAGGCTTTGACGATGCTGCGCTGGTGTTGGAATGGCACGTGATTGGAATGTTCGCCCCCGGCTTCTTTACCGGGCACCTGATCAAGCGTTTTGGCACGCTGCAGATCATGGCAGTGGGGGCGCTGCTGAACCTGCTGTGCATTGGCGTGGCACTAACGGGCGTGGAGTTGCCGCAGTTTGTGGTGGCGCTGTTTTTGCTGGGCGTGGGCTGGAACTTTTTGTTCACTGGCAGCACTACGCTGTCGCTGGGGGCGTACCGCCCGGAAGAAAAAGACCGGGCCCAAGCAGCCATCAACTTCTGCGTGTTTGCGGTGATGGCGCTTACCTCGTTTGCCTCGGGTGCTTTGGTCACCACGCAAGGCTGGTCGTTACTTAACTTGGGATCGCTGATTCCCGTGGTGCTCACGTTGGTGGCACTGGGCTGGCTGGCATTGCACCAGCGGGCAGCAAAAGCGGTGTAAGCGGGGAGTGCTGTCAGCGGCAGCGGTTTAAAACCGCTTATCCAGCCAGCGTTGCAAGGTGGCAAACACCACGCTGGCGTCCAGCTCGTTGAATATCTCGTGGTACATCGATGCAAAGCACTGTGATGCCACCACCCGCTTGGGCGCAGTCGCTGCAAAGTTGCGGCTACCTTCTGCGTTGACCAAATGGTCGTCCCCGGCATACATCAACAGCGTGGGCACCACCCATTGCGGGGCTGTGGCAACGGTAGCGGGGCCGGCTGTGGCAATAAAACGACCCAAACGCGCGCTGATACGGTCGTGCACGCTCAGGTCGGCTTGGTAGGCGGTCACCACCGCCGGATCGTGTGAAATGTAGTGGGCATTGAGCCCGTTGCGCACGCGCAAGTTTGGCGCAATGCGCGGCAACACCGACAGCAGAAACTTTTGAAACCCGCTCAAACCAGGGTCCAGCGCTGGTGACGACAAAATGCAGCCGTCCACCAAGCGCATGCGCAACGATACAAACCGCGCCACTACCAATCCGCCCATGCTGTGACCCAGCAAAATCAACGGCATTTCGGGCGGCATATGCAGACGCAAGCTGTCCACCACGTCGGCCAGGTCATCCAACAGCTTGGTGTCCGTGGGCAGGCTGCCCTGCTTACCCGCCGATTCGCCGTGGCCCCACTGGTCGTAGCCGCGCACCTCGAAACCCCAGACGTTTAGCTGCTGCGCCACATGGTCGTAGCGGCCAATGTGTTCACCCAGCCCGTGCACGATCAGCACCGTGCCACGCACCGCAGCGCCGGGCGCTACGCCCCAAGCTTGCATTGCCAAGTGGGTGCCGTCCGCAGTGATGTACGACGAGAACGTCGTTTCACCGGACATGGGCGATGACCTCTGCCACCGCCGCTGTCAGCTTCTTGGCATAGGGCACATGCAAGAACTCGTTGGGGCCGTGGGCGTTGCTCTTGGGCCCCAGCACGCCACACACCATCATTTGCGCCTTGGGAAAACCTAAGGAAAGCATGTTCATTAGCGGAATAGTGCCGCCTTGTCCGATGTAGCCACACGGTGCGCCAAAGTGCGCTAATGAGGCAGCGCTCAGCGCGGACTCAAACCACGGTGCGGTATCCGGTGCGTTCCAGCCGGTAGCACCCGCGCCGCTTTCAAACGTGACCTTGGCCTGGTAAGGCGCGTTATCTTCCAGCAGCGCCTTGAGCTGCTGAACCGCAACGCCCGCTTCCACCAACGGTGGCAAACGCAGCGACAGCTTAAAAGCGGTGTAGGGCCGCAGCACATTGCCCGCGTTCTTGAAGTCGGGAAAGCCTTCGGCACCGGTCACGCTCAGCGTGGGTTTCCAGGTCCGGTTGAGCAGGCCTTCCAACGGGTCGGTGGTGGTGGGCAAGGCAAAAGCCGTAGAGCCACCGCAGTCGTAGTGCGCCCACGGAAAGCGCTTGTGAATCTCATCCCCCAAGATGGCCGCCGTGGCCTGCGCTTGCTTCAGCCGCTCGGGCGGCACTTCGCAGTGAAAACTGGCCGGTAGCAAACGCCCGGTGGCGCTATCTTCCAGCCGGTCCAGCACCTGGCGCATGATGCGAAAGCTCGACGGCACCAAGCCGCTGGCATCACCAGAATGCACACCTTCGGTCAATATCTCCACCCGCAGCACGCCACCAGCCATGCCACGCAGGCTGTTGGTGAGCCACAACTGGTCGTAATTGCCCGCACCGGAGTCCAGACACACCACCAGAGCCACCTCACCCAAGCGGGGCTTGAGCGCTTCGATGTAGTGCAACAAGTCATACGAGCCGCTTTCTTCGCAAGACTCGATCAGCCCGACGATGCGCGGATGCGCCTGGTTTTGTGTTTTAACAGCCTGAATGGCGGCGATGGCGGCATACGCCGCGTAGCCATCGTCTGCACCACCCCGGCCATACAACTTGCCGTCTTCATACTTGGGCGTCCACGGACCCAGGTCATTGCGCCAGCCGGTGAACTCCGGCTGCTTATCCAGGTGGCCGTACATCAGCACCGTATTGGCCGATGCAGAACCACTGGCCGCCACTTCAAAAAACAGCACCGGCGTGCGCCCGGGCAGGCGTATCACTTCCAGCGTCAGGCCCGGCACCTTTTGCGACTCTATCCATGCCGCCGTATTGCGCACCACGGTGTCGATGTAGCCGTTGGCAGCCCAATCGGCATCGAACATGGGGGACTTGGCCGGAATGCGAATGTAGTCTTGCAACTGCGAGACGATAGAGTCGTCCCACGCCTGGCCCACTTGGGCTTGGGCCTGGGCCGCATTAAGCAACGTGGGGGGGGTGCGTGCGTTCATAGATTTCAGTTTATCGTGCGTTGCGGAAACTGTCATGGCATGACTTGCAGCTTTTCTGCACGTTGTCAACTGCTGGACGGATAGCGTCCAGGTCACCCGACTGCGAGGCCTTGAGCAACTGCTGCGTGCTGAGCTGGTACTGCACTTGAGCGGCCTTGAAGTCAGCGGCCTTGCTCCACACCTCGGGCTTGGCGCGGGTGGGCGGATAGTTGCTGTCGGGGGTGAAGTAACCCCATGGCTGTGAGGCCAGTTTGTTGAGTTCTTCCGCGTTGACATTGAACTCGCGCGGGTTATAGGGCTGGCGGTCACGCGCCACCAGGCCCATAGGCTCCAGCGTTTTGCCAAATTGCTTGAACACCTCGCGGCGCTTGGTCACCAGTTGATCGGGGTGGGTGTCTTTGGGCTCGTCGCTGCAACCCGTCAAGCCCACCACTGCCACCAAGGCCAGTGCGGTAACCGCCGCCAAAGCCTCAGAGGAAGTCCAGAGTTTCAGCATCACTTGCTCGTTTTTCCGTTAATTACCGCGACAGGGTGTACACGGAGGTACCGGCCAACAAATTGGGGGCAAAGCGCACCGTACGGCCATCTTGCAGGCCAAAACTGTCTTGCACTTTGAGGCCACTGCGGTGTGCCAGTGTGGCCAAGTCCGCGTGGGTGCCCACGCGGATATTGGGCGTGTCGTACCACTGGTAGGGCAGGCGCTTGGTCACTGGCATGCGGCCTTGCAGAATGCTCAGGCGGTTGGGCCAGTGCGCAAAGTTGGGGAAGGCCACAATGCCCAGCCGCCCCACGCGTACGGTCTCGCGCAGCATGACTTCGGCATTGC
>JBEANP010000016.1:0-18516 GCA_041165385.1 Pseudomonadota bacterium
ACTATTTGGCCGCGCGCAACTTGCCCACGGACCGGCTATTTGTCGGTGCAGCCAAAATCGTGGCACCCAGTGCCGACTGGCAGCCGCGTGCGGATTTGACCTTGAATAGCCAATAACCCCACAAACAGTCGCCACCATGTATTTGCCTAGCCATTTTGAAGAGACCCGATCTGAGGTGTTGCACGCCCTGGTGCACACCCATCCGTTAGCTACTTTGGTCACAATAACGACGCTGGGGCTTGAGGCCAATCACATTCCGCTGTTTTTACGGCTGCACGCCGACGGGTCTGCATCGCTGGTAGGGCATGTGGCGCGCAGCAACCCCATTTGGAAAGAGACCGACTTCGGTGTGCCCGTGCTGGCCGTGTTTCAGGGACCGCAGCACTACATCAGCCCCAGTTGGTACGCCACCAAGCAAGAGCATGGCAAGGTAGTGCCTACATGGAATTACGCCGTGGTGCATGTGCGCGGAACCTTGCAAGTGCGGGACGATGCAGCTTGGATTTTTGAGCAAATGAAGCAACTCACAGCGCAGCAAGAGTCCCCGTTGCCTCGCCCTTGGCATGTGGAGGATGCGCCTGCTGAATACACCGAGCGCATGGTGTCGGCGGTGGTGGGTATTGAGATACCCATTGACTCAATGTCTGGCAAATGGAAGGTCAGCCAAAATCAGCCCCCAGCTAACCAGGCCACGGTGGTGCAGGCTTTGCAGCAAATAGCCACTACGAAAGCCAATACCGATGCCGCCGCCATGGCCGCACTGGTGAGCGGCAAAATGTAGCCGTTTTACCGCGGTACTACCGTTCTTCTACCGTGCCGTCGGCATGCCGCGCAAAGCGGCCTCTGCTTTGCGGGTGCACCGGGTCGTTTACGCCCCAGGGCCAGCCACCAAACTCGGTGCGGCGGTAGTCCGCAAACGCCTGGTGAATTTCTGCCTGCGTGTTCATCACAAATGGGCCGTACTGCGCCACCGGTTCGCCAATCGGTTTGCCTTGCAACACCAACAGTTCGCTCTCGGTATCGCCGTTCACAAAAGTGCAATCGTGGGTGGCTTGCACCTCAAGCACGGTGGATGGGGCCACGCTTTCCCCTGCGATTTGCAGGCCGGTGCCTTTGAAAAAATACAGCTGCCTGCGCGTGCTGGCGTGGCGTGCGGCAGGCAGCGTCCACTGTGCGCCTGGAGCCAACTTGATGGTGTAGATGGCCAGCTCGCTGTTTGCTTCGCTGGCCCACGAGTCAGGCGGCGGTGGCAGCGCCTGCATGCCATTCAAGTGGCCTGCAATGCACACCACTTCGGTGTGCTTGCCCTGGGCATCGGTGGCCTGCACGCGGGGAATTTGTTCGTGCCAAAACATGGTGAAGTGCGGCTCCGCCATTTTGTTTTTGGCGGGTAAGTTCACCCAGATTTGGAACAGCTCGGTGGGGTTGGGGCTGGTGGCGTTGACCAGCGGAAACATCTCACAGTGCACGATGCCTTTGCCCGCGGTCAGCCACTGCACATCACCGCCGCCAAAGCGGGCAGTGGCACCCACCGAATCAGAGTGGTCAATCAGCCCACGGCGCACGATGGTAACGGTCTCGAACCCGCGGTGCGGGTGCGATGGGAAGCCCGGCACCGTACTGCCGTGGTACATGCTCCAACCATCTTTGCCGGCAAAGTCTTGGCCCATGCTGCGCCCGGCTAGCAGCTTAGGGTCCGGTGCCAAGGCTGCGTTGCCTTGCGGATAGGCGTCGTTGTGGTGAACGCAAAACAAAAAGGGATCGATGGTTTGCCAAGGAAACCCCAAGGGTGCGGAAGACAAAATGGTTTTCATGGGCAGATTGTCCCAGTTCATGCGTTTTTATGCATCGCATGGGCCATATGCAGGGCTTGCAGCCACTAAGATCATTGCCATGCTTTTTTACTACCGCAACCGCTCCAGTACCCTTATGCGGCTAGTACGTTTGGCGGTGGCTTGCGGGGTCGCAGTCGCCGTATGGGCGGTGGGCTTTGCGCAGCGGCCTATGCCAACTCCTTTGGCGCAGGCATTGATTCCCTCCAGCCCTGTGGATGTCAGCGCCTTGCACCGCGTCGCGCAAGGCGATGTGCCCATGCCAGCGGGCACGGCAGCGGCGCATGCCAGTACGCTGTTGGCTATGCCGCCCGACCATCCGGCTGTGTTGGCGTTGTTCTGGTTTTCAGGCGAGCGCGAAAGCGGGCCGCTGGTGCAAATTGCCATGTCGTATTTCGATCGGGCCAGTCAAAAGTGGGCTGAGCCCCGCTTTGTGGTGAACCGGCACACCATGGGCGACCAGTTGGGTCATGGCCTGCGCCGCTTGGGTAATCCTGTGGCCTGGCGCGATGCCCAAGGGCGCATTCACTTGTTTGTGGTGGCCACCGGTTGGGGCGGTTGGGCTGCGAGCCGAATTCTGCATTTGCAGCAGTCGGGCACCAGCAGTCGTTTGAATGACTTGCAATTTGAGCCGGTGCGGGTGTTGCCCCTGTCGTGGCTATGGAACATCAGCTATCTGGTGCGCAATGCGCCACTGCCCTTGGCCGATGGCGGTATGGTGCTGCCGGTGCATTTTGAGCTGGGCTACAAAATTCCAGCGGCCCTGCGGTTTGATGCCCAAGGCGAGTTTTTAGGGATGGTGCGCATGTCATCGCGTAACCACGCGCTACAACCGGCCTTGGTAGCTCAAACGCCAATGCGATGGATGGCTTATCTGCGCGATGAACGCCCCAACGGTAAAGTAGGCATGGTGCAAACACAAGATGGTGGGACCCATTGGCATGACTTGCCAGATCTGGTGCTGGACAACCCTGACGCCGCCGTTGCGGCGCAGGCACTGGGGCCCCAAAAGTTATTGCTTGCGCACAACCCCACGAGCAGCGGGCGGGCGCGGCTCGACCTGAGCAGTAGCCAAGACGGCTTGGCTTGGAGTGTGGTGCAAACGCTGGCACAGGGTGCACCGGAGGATGAGTTTTCTTACCCCGCCATGGCGTGGGTGGATGGCAGTTTGTGGGTCAGCTACACCGTAGACCGGCAGCGTCTGGCCTGGCAGCGGTTTGCACCATTGGTTAAACCAGAGGGGGCTCAACCATGATGGAGAGTGTGTGGGCAACCCTTGTCCATGTGATGGCCTTTGCCAATTCGACAGACGCGCCACTTTTGCCAACTTTGGCAGCACAGCAAATGTGGATGCATGTCGCATGGGCGCTGGTATTGGCGTGGGTGGTTGCGACGTTGTTGCGCCGACTCAAGGCGGAGCCATGGGTTGCATGGGGTGTAGCCGTTGCATTGGCAATGTGGCTCTATTTGCCAGGCGCTTATTCCCCCAGCTATTGGTTGGGGCTGGCGTTTCAGGCCCCGAGCTTGACTACGGCTGGCCTGTGCGGAGCCGCGCTGCTGCGCATGGCGGGCCAACCTGAGCAGCGGGTTACCCACAGACGGCACGGTCTGACCAATACTAACGCTGCGATGGTTGCACTGGTCGCTATGGGCATTGTCACAGGTTGGCTGTTGTTATTGGATACCTTTGCCTGGCTGCCGGGCATGCAGCTCTACGCTTGGGGCTTTAGCTCCGCCGCACCTGCAGTGCTGTTGCTGGTGGCGTTGTTGCCTTGGCTGGTGTTGGGCACATCAGGCATGGCGTTTATGGTTTCAGTGGCAATAGCGTCGGCAGTGGCCGCTCTTTTTATGGTCTTGCATTTGCCCTCAGGCAATGCGTGGGATGCGGTGTTGGACCCCTGGCTGTGGCTCGCCTTGCATGTGTGGGCCTGGCGGTTGGTGCGCTAACGCTGCGTGTTTACAACCAGCCACTCTCGCCCAAAGAGCCAAAATTGCGGGTACCACAGGTTAGCCCAAGTAATTTCGCCTGATTTGTGCCGACTTTTGACATGCAGTCGCTCACCCAACACCGTACAACCAGGGTTGCAACTGGGTACGCGTGTGTCCAAGTCTTCTTGCAGCCACACTACCGCGTCGAATTGTTCTAGCAAATACGGCAGCCGTTGCTCAGGCGGCAACTCGGGTTGAAAGGCCCCCGTGTTGCGGCCCTCGGCGTCGTAGGGCGTGAGCGTTGCGCCCGGCAGCACGAAGTGGAAGCGCTCAAACTGTCCGGTAAAGCCATTGGGCACACCAACGTGCTTGCCTTGCACCTGCTGCAAAACCGTGTTGCTGTAGTTGGCGCTGGCGGCACTAAAGGGCTCGACCATCAGGCTGAAGGTGGCGTACACGGCGAGGCAGGACACCAAAGTAGCCCCTTTGAGCCAATTTTTTAAGGCAAATCCTGCTGCAGCGCCCGCCAGACCTGCGCAAGCAGCTATTAAAGTAATAGCAAGTTGCAGCTGACTGGAGATGCCAATGTCATTCATCACCCAGCCAATGCGCGCCAACATGACCAACGCAGGGACCGTAATAGCCAGGGTAATCCAAAACCAGAGGTTGGCCAGCCGGTACCACACCAGAGCCATCACCATGGCCAGCGCGGGCATGGCAGGAATCACATAGCGCGCCGAGCGCTGGCTAGGAATGGTGAACACCACCAGCCACACCACCAGCCAGGCCAGCAGCACCCACGCAACCGCGGTCAAGTTGGCATAGCTGTTTTTCTTGAATGCGCGCCGGATTAAAAACCAGCCCAAGCCCAGAACCAGAGAAAAAAGCAGTCCGGCATTCTCGGGGTAGGCCAATAGCTGTGTCCACATGGGGTAAGCCCCAAACAGCGCAGCGTGCCAATAGCCTTGCTGACCCGACATCTTGCCCGCATTTTCAGCCACCACAAACTCTTGCCACACAGCGGCGGGGTCGGGGTCCAGCACAAACCACAAGCCAAAAATACCCACTGCCAACACGGTGCTCCACGTCACGCCCAGCGTTGCGCGCCATACCTTTGTCCGTACCGTGTGCCACGACAGATCAGGGCCGCTGAGTAAAATAGCACACCACAGTGCAGCCGCTGAGGGTGCCGCGAGTGCAAATGATTTGTAGGCGCAGCCCAGTCCGATAGCAACACCGAACAAGGTATAAGTCCACCCGCTCAATGCCTTTTCTGGAGAGACGGGCTGTGCCGCTGTCTGTGCAGGTGCGCCGCGAATTGCCAGCCACAGCACCCACCACATGGGAAGCGCCAGCCAAAAGGTCTCAGGCGCGGAGGTGAGGTACACCCGGCCATAGCGAAACGTGGAGAAAAATAGCAAATACAGCACCGCCGCGAGGCAAGCGGTACGCAGCTCTTTGGAAATGCGAAACGTTAAAAAAGCCGCTAGAGCCGCGGTGGCAAAAGTGTAGGCAATACTGGGCAGGCGCAGCACCACCAACGACCAATGCTGTCCCCAAAGTTGTCCCCATTGGCCCGCAGCAATCGCCTGCCAAAACAGCAATGGGGGCTTGGTGTTGCGAGTATTCATAATTTCGGACTGCAGGGGCAGCCAGTGCCCCGACTCTGCGGTCATGCGGGCAATGTGGACATACACCATCTCATCGCCGTTAGTGGGCGCATAGACACTACCCAAGCCAAATAGGTAGATGGCAGCAGCTATAAAAACAAGAGCTAGCCACGCAATGTGGGTAAGGGCTAGGGGCCGAAATTGCATTCGTTTCACCGTCGGGCCACTCCAAGGTGAAACACGCCCAGGTTACGGGAGGAACCCCTGCGGTAGTAGGGCGTAGCGACCCGCGCAGCGGTGGAGCGTGGGGGCATCATTCCCGGTCGCGTTTAAACGTCCAGCGGTCGTTCGCCAGAAAATTACTGACGCTGGCGGCGACGATGGCCACGACATTGGCAATGCGGTAATCCATGCTGCCCGATAGCAGCAAAGTTAAAACATACTGCAAGGCACTGCCAAAAGCCGAGGCGGTCACGTACTGACCAAACTCCATGCCCAGCAGGCGAATGCTCACGGGTTGCACGTCGGCCTCCAAGCTGCGCACCCGGTCAGACCAGGTCCATAGCCGGTTCCAGGTGAAGTTGTTGACCGTGGCTACGGCAATGGCCAGTGCCAGCGATAGGTAGGGCTTGTTGTAGGAGGCCTCGATGGCATTGAACACGTATTCATGGCCTAGGTGCAACACCACCAGGTTCACAACCGTGCCGCTGGCACCCACAATACCGAATTTGATGTAGCGATAGCGTTCTATCCAGGCCAACGCCCACAGTACGGCGCGCTGCAGTGCTGAGCGGCCGCTCATGTGGTCGCGGCGCTTGCAGATACAGCGCGCTGGGTGCGTAAAAAGTTCAAAGCCTGGTCCAGCACCGGGTCGGGCGCAATGCGCTTGAGGCACTGGTTATCGCCATCGCAAAAAGTCAGGCGGTGGTTGTAAGCCGACAGGCAGGGCGAGCAGGCTAAGCCACTCTCCAACACGGTATTGCGCGAACCCAATGGGCCATAAAGCTTGCCAGTCTCGGGGCCAAAAAACACCATGGTCTGGATGGGGGTGAGGGTAGCGAAGTGGCCCGGCCCGCCGTCATTGGTAATCAGCAATTCGGCGGCGTGGAACAACATCAACAGCTCGCGGATGCTGCGGGTGTAGCCGGTGAGGTCCAGACAGGCGTCACTTCCAATTTGGGCTTTTAAATCACTAGCCAGTTGCGCATCGTCTTTCAAACCAATCAAACCGACAGCAAATCCTTGTGCGCACAGGCCTTGCGCCACGCGTGCATAGTGCGCAGCGGGCCAGGCGCGCTCGGGCAGGATGCCGCCACCGGCGTACATCAGCACCAACTGTCGGCTGGCGGTGACGGGGTGGTCGGCCTGCACCTTAGCGCGATAGGTCTGCAATTCTTCAGGCGTGAACTGGACCGATAGTTCGGTGTCAGTCGGTAGTGTACGAATGGCGGCAGCCTTGTTGCGGGGCATGCTGCCTGCACGATCCAAGGCATCCACCAGCGACAAAAATTGCTTGCTGATGTGCTGGTAAGGGTTGTACGGAATGGCGTGGTTGATAAAGCTGCCGCGGTACAAACCTTCTTGGGTGTGTGGCGTGTAGCCCACACGCACTGGCGCACCGGTGCTAAAGGACAGCAGGGCGCTGATGCGAGAAAACAGTTCGCAGTCAATCACCGCGTCCAAACCCAGCTTTCGCATGGCCAGGCTGACTTTGAGAATATCTACAAGCAGTGCACCACCGGAGCTGTCGTCCAGGCTGTGCATGTTCTCGGGTTGCGTGAGCTGCAGCATCCGCGAGACTTCCTGGTTCTTCTTGAGTTGCAGGACGTGGATGTTGACGCCGGGGTACTTGCGACGCAATTCCGCAAACATGGGACCTGCCAGCACAATGCTGCCCATCTCAGATAGCAGGATCACCAGAATATGCTTCGGTGTCTGGCCCAGTTGAGCAGGAGCACCCGAGCGTCCGGTCAAACGCACCCAAGCAGACACAACGCTGCAAAGCAGCTGGCCGATCCAGCGGTCTAGGAAGCGTTGTGTTTGGAGTTTCATCGCCAATCTCTATTTCAGACCAGCTGCTGCACGCAGGGCCTGGGCTTTGTCGGTGCGCTCCCAAGTGAACTCAGGCTCTTCGCGGCCAAAGTGGCCATAGGCAGCAGTTTTTTCATAAATGGGGCGCAATAGATCCAGCATCTGGATGATGCCCTTGGGGCGCAGGTCAAAGTGCTCGGCCACCAGCGCAGACAATTTGTCATCGGGAATGACGCCAGTGCCTTCGGTGTAGACCGTGATGTTCATGGGCTTGGCCACGCCGATGGCATACGCCACCTGCACCTGGCACTGCTTTGCCAGACCAGCAGCCACCACATTTTTGGCCACATAGCGCGCGGCGTAGGCGGCAGAGCGGTCCACCTTGGAGGGGTCTTTGCCAGAGAACGCGCCACCACCGTGGGGGCAGGCGCCGCCGTAGGTGTCCACAATGATTTTGCGACCGGTCAAGCCGCAATCGCCTTGGGGCCCGCCGATAACAAAACGGCCCGTGGGGTTGACCAGGTAACGCGTGTTTTGAAGCCACTCTTTGGGCAGTACGGGTTTGATGATTTCCTCGATGATGGCCTCGGTAAAGCTGGCCTTCATGTGGTGTTGGTCTTGCGACTGATCTGGACTGTGCTGAGTAGACAACACTACGGTGTCGATACTGTGGGGCTTGCCGTCCACATAGCGCATGGTGACCTGGCTCTTGGCATCAGGACGCAAGAAAGGCAGGCGGCCATCTTTGCGCAGCTGGGCCTGGCGTTCCATTAGGCGGTGGGCGTAATAGATGGGCGCAGGCATCAGCTCGGGCGTCTCATCGCAGGCGTAACCGAACATCAGGCCCTGGTCACCAGCGCCAATGTTCAGGTGGTCGTCGGACGCATGATCCACACCTTGGGCGATGTCGTTGGACTGCTTGTCATAGGCCACCAGCACGGCACAGCCCTTGTAGTCGATGCCATAGTCGGTGTTGTCATAACCGATGCGTTTGATAGTGTCGCGTGCCACCTGGATGTAATCCACATGGGCATTGGTGGTGATTTCACCAGCCAAAACCACCAAGCCAGTGTTGGTCAATGTTTCAGCGGCCACGCGGCTGCGCGGGTCTTGCTTGAAAATTGCGTCGAGAATTGCGTCAGAAATCTGATCGGCTACCTTGTCGGGGTGGCCTTCAGAAACAGACTCGGAGGTAAATAGAAAATCGTTCGCCATAGTGTGTACTCCAAAAACATCAAGTCGCGTTGCTTGGGCTTTGGAGCTTGCAGCGAACGCTTTAGCAGAATTGTCAATATTGACAAGGCACAATGGCAAACCGTTGATGGGTGGCCTTTGTGGTCGTCGCCCTGCAAGTAGTTCCGTAACTCAGCGACACATTTATTTTATCTCAGTCATGTTCCACCTGTTCAAAATGCTTTCCCTAATGCCACTGTGGCTGCTACATGGCGTCGGGTGGGTGCTGGGTTGGGTTACGTACGTGTTTTCGGGGACTTACCGACGTCGTTTTAACGACAACGCTGCGCAAGCCGGCATCGACGTGGCCAAGCGCCATTTGGCCGTAGGCGAGGCCGGAAAAATGGTCGCTGAATTGCCCAGAGTGTGGTTGGGTACAGGCATTCCCATTCAGTGGAAGGGCGCTGGAGCAATGGAGGCCGCACTGGCATCGACGCGCGGAATGATTGTGTTGACGCCCCATTTGGGCAGTTTCGATATGGCTGGCCAAGCTTACGCGCAGCACTTTGGCATCCACGGACATCCACTGACCGTGCTCTTTAGCCCGCCACGCCAGAGCTGGTTGCGCGACATTGTGGTCGCATCCAGAGCCAAGCCCGGGCTGGAAACTGCGCCCGCCACACTGGCTGGCGTGCGACAACTTTTAAAGGTATTGAAGTCGGGCGGAAGCATTGCGCTGCTGCCCGATCAAGTGCCGCCTGAAGGGCAAGGTGTCTGGGCTCCGTTTTTTGAGCGAAAGGCCTACACGATGACGCTTGCTGCACGCCTTGCCGCACAAACCGGGGCTGACGTAGTGTTGGTTTGGGGGGAGCGGCTCTCTTGGGGACGCGGGTTTGTTGTCCATGTACAAAAGCTTGATTGCACGCTGTCCACAGACATTGCCGCGGCCACACTGCAAATTAACCAAGCGATGGAAGCCTTGGTTCGCCAAATGCCGCAGCAATATTTGTGGGGCTATGCACGCTACAAGGCGCCCCGCGCAGCCACGTAATTTTTGCCAATAATCACTTATGTTGACGCGTATTGCACTCCGTTTGATAGCAGCGACTGCCGTTTTGCCGCTGTCGTGGGTGCGCTTACTTGGAAAATGGTTAGGGTGGTTTCTCTATGCCGCGGTGGGGGGGCGACGGCGTGTGGTGCGTATTAATTTGAAACTATGTTTTCCGGATTGGTCGGATGCGTGCATCGAAAGTGCGACTCAAGCAATCTTTATTCATTTTGCCCAAGCCTGGCTGGACCGGGGTTGGTTATGGCATGGCTCAGAGCGCGTGATTCGTGCACGGTTGCAACTGGTGGGTGATCTAGAAGCCCTCCAGGGCAACGAGCCTACCGTTTTATTTGCCCCGCACTTTGTTGGTCTGGATGCCGGATGGACGGCACTCACCTTGATGGTTCAACGGCGATTCAGCACTATTTATACGGATCAGGCCAACAAAATATCGGATGCTTGGATTTTGCGTGGCCGCCGCCGCTTTGGTGACGGCCAACTGTTTGGCCGGATTGAAGGCGTGAAGCCAATATTGCAAGGGCTCAAAGCTGGCAATCCGCTGTATCTGTTGCCGGACATGAACTTCGGGCCTGACGAATCGGTGTTTGTGCCTTTTTACGGGGTGCCTGCGGCTACGGTGCCGTCGCTATCGCGGTTTGCCAAACTTACCCGTGCCAAGGTCGTGCCAGTAATAAGCAAAATGACCGCTGAAGGCTATGTCATTGATGTCTTGCCCGCATGGACGGATTTCCCAACCGCTGATCAATCCGCCGACACGGCCTTGATGAACGCGCGCTTGCAAACCTACATAAACGCCATGCCCACCCAGTATTACTGGGTGCACAAGCGATTTAAAGACCAGCCGCCGGGGATAGTTGCTCCGTATTGACAGTGATATTCGGGTGAGCCCAGCGCCACAGTAGTTTGGCAACGTCATCAATGCCGGTGCGTTTTGGCGCAGAAAACAGCATCACATCGCCACCACCAGCTTGCAATTTGGTGATGGAAAGCGCTTTGGCGCCTTCGGTTCGGTTCAACTTATCGGCCTTGGTTAGTACCACCAAAAATTTGAGTCCCTCTTGCACGCGCGGGCGAATGACGTCTAGCAAAATTTCGTCCAGCTCTGTCATTCCATGGCGGGGATCGCACATCAGCACGATGCCCTTCAAGTTCTTGCGGCTTACGAGGTAGTTCGCCATGACTTGCTGCCAACGGATTTTGTCTTGCTTGGGTACGGCTGCGTAACCGTAGCCTGGCAAGTCAGTCAATACCGCATCCATGATGCCTTGTTTGCCGAGTGAAAACAGGTTGATGTGCTGGGTGCGGCCTGGCTTTTTTGATGCAAAAGCCAGCTGCTTTTGCTGGGTAAGCGTGTTGATACACGTAGATTTACCGGCGTTGGAGCGGCCAACAAAAGCAATTTCTGGAACGTCTAGTTCAGGCAAAAAATGCAATTGTGGTGCCGTAGTTAGAAATTTGGCGGTATGCAGCCACCCTAATGCAATCGTTGCTTGGGATTTTTCTTCGGAAGTTGCCGTAGTTGCAGATCCCGATTTTTGAGGTGGGTTTGTATTGTTGGTCATTTAGTTGAAAGGTAAACCCGAAGCGCCATTGTAGAATGGCGTAGTTTTGCTTACCAGACACGACCGCACTATGAAGTTGATTACCTCCTTGTTTTTTGCTGCGACCGTCGCGGCAATGTCCTTTCCAGCTCTCGCTAACACCGCGGAACCAGCAGCGACGCCTGCCAAAGCAGCGAAGCCTGACTTAGCCAAAGGCGAAGCAAGTTTCGGTGCTGCTTGCGCCGCTTGCCACGGTGCGGATGGCAATTCAGGCACGCCCGCTTATCCCAAACTTTCGCAGCAACACCCTGAATATTTGGTGAAGCAGTTGCAAGAGTTCAAGTCTGACAAGCGTAATAACGCTGTTATGAAAGGCTTTGCTGCGGCATTGTCTGACGAAGACATGAAAAATATCGCCTATTGGGTCACAAGCAAAAAAGCCAAGCCCGGATTTGCCAAAGACAAAGAGTTAGTGGCCCTGGGTGAGCGCATCTACCGCGGCGGCATTGCGGATCGACAAGTACCTGCTTGCGCTGGCTGCCACAGCCCCAATGGTGCTGGTATTCCTTCGCAATACCCACGCTTGGCAGGCCAACACGCCGACTATTCAATTGCACAGTTGACTGCTTTCCGCGATGGCGTGCGGAAAAACAGTGCACAGATGACCCAGGTGGCTGCAAAATTGAACGACCGTGAAATTAAGGCGGTCGCGGACTACGTAGCGGGTCTACGCTAAAGTTTGGGCTTGTCCGGTTCCTCGGGAACCAAAACGGACTAAATCGATCCAACCAAGCAGGTTCATCGTAGTGATGGCCTGCTTTTTTTTTGATATTGGCAACCTGAGTCATGAATGTATCTTCGCAAGGCATTGAACTGAAATCGGGTACCCGCGCATGGCGGGTATCGGTGGAGTTGCTGTCATCCATGCGCTTCTCTATCTCGTTGTTGACAGTGATATGTATTGCATCCGTGATCGGAACCGTGCTGAAGCAACATGAGCCATTGACTAACTACGTCAACCAGTTCGGACCCTTCTGGGCCGAGGTGTTCGCTGCAGTAAGTCTGTACAACGTCTACAGCGCATGGTGGTTCATGCTGATTCTTGGTTTTTTGGTGGTAAGTACCTCCCTTTGCGTGGCACGCAACACGCCGAAAATTTGGGTCGACTTAAAGTCTTTCAAGGAAAATGTGCGGGAACAAAGCCTTCAGGCTTTTGGTCACCGCGCGCAAGCGCAATTGCCGGAGTCATCTGAAGTTGCAGCCAGAAGATTAGGCAAGCTTTTGGCAACCGGCGGCTGGAAGGTCAAGCTCCAAGAGCGTGAAACCACCCAAGGAAAAGGTTGGATGGTGGCAGCAAAGGCCGGCGCTGCCAACAAGATTGGCTACATTGCGGCGCATAGCGCCATCGTTTTGGTGTGTTTGGGCGGATTGCTCGATGGCGACTTGATTGTGCGTGCCCAAATGCTGTTCAATGACAAAAAGCCATTCAATGGTGGTGGCATGATTGCAGATGTGCCAGTGCAGCACCGGTTGAGTGAGCGCAACCCAACTTTTCGCGGGAACCTGTTGGTTGCAGAGGGAACACAGTCTGATACTGCAATTTTGAGTCAATCAGACGGAATTTTGTTGCAAGAGCTACCCTTTGCAGTGGAGTTGAAAAAATTTGTGGTCGAGTACTACTCCACTGGTATGCCTAAGTTATTTGCCAGTGACATCGTTATCCATGACAAGGTGACGGGCGAAAAAATACCTGCCCGCGTTGAGGTGAACCACCCCGCCAGTCACCGTGGTATCGAGATTTACCAGTCCAGCTTTGACGATGGTGGCTCTATTGTGAAGTTCAAGGCAGTACCCATTCATGCGCAAGGGCCCTCATTTGACTTGCAAGGCACTATTGGTGGTTCGTCCCAGTTAGCTCGCGCTAATGCAAGTCAAGAACAATTGCTCGTCGAATACACCGGTTTGCGAGTCATCAATGTAGAAAATTTTGCCGCAGATAAAACGACTTCCACAGACGTCCGTAAGGTAGATTTGCGAGCCTCGATCGATGCCAGTTTAGGCGCGGCCAACAAGACCACTACTAAAAAAGAACTCCGCAATGTCGGCCCTAGTGTGAGTTACAAATTACGCGATGCTGCTGGTCAGGCACGTGAATTTAATAACTATATGTTGCCCGTGGATATGGGTGACGGCACATCGGTATTTTTGTTGGGGATGCGCGAGTCACCTGCCCAGCCCTTTCGATATTTGAGAGTTCCAGCAGACGAGCAGGGAACTATGGATGAGTTTTTGAGACTGCGCTATGCCTTGCGAGATCCCCAGTTGCGCGACGCGGCGGTTAGGCGCTATGCCGCCAAAGCGGTCGATGCGAAGAATCCAGAGTTGTCCAACCAACTGCATGCTTCAGCGTCTCGCGCCTTGTCCTTGTTTGCTGGAGAAACGAGCAATGGCTCTGTGCAGCCTGTGGCTGGATTGCAGGTGGTGGCCGACTTTATCGAGGCCAACGTGCCTGAAGCGGAGCGAAACAAAGCGGGTGAAGTGCTTATTCGCATACTCAACGGTAGCATTTTTGAACTTGCGCAACTCGCACGCCAGCGTGCGGGGCTTGCACCACTCGCGCCCAACGATAAAAGCCAAGTGTTTATGACGCAGGCGGTATTGGCGCTGAGCGACGCACCTCTGTATCCAGCCCCTTTGGTGCTGCAGTTGACTGACTTTACCCATGTGCAGGCCAGTGTGTTTCAAGTAGCGCGGGCGCCTGGAAAGTCGGTGGTTTATCTGGGCTGTGCGCTTTTGATTTTGGGGGTATTTGCCATGCTGTACGTACGCGAGCGGCGATTATGGATATGGTTGGGACCCACTCAGCAAGAAAACGCGAACAGCGGTATTTCCACGGTGGCCACCATGGCAATGTCGACCAACCGAAAAACAATGGATGGTGACCGCGAATTTGAGCAACTCAAGTCGCGTCTTTTGGGATTGAAACAGTAACTATATGAACACAGCAACTACTTCCCCGTTATCAGATCAAGGCAGCGTGTTTGGCGCTAGCGAAATGTTGAATGAAGGTTATTTTTCCAAGCGAAATTTTTCAGATTGGCTGTTTGCAGTGGTAGTAGCCGCTGGCGGTCTGTTTGCGTTTTTTCAGTATTTCGCTTTTATGGACGTTTACGAAAAAGGCATTCTTTTGGCTGCAATACCCAGTGCGATTGCATTGGGCTGGTTTTGGCGGCCATTGGCCTATTTGATGCTGGTGGTTGCAGGGCTCTCTTTGTTGGGTATTGCTGCGTACGAGGGCAACTTGGAGCGTGCGGAAACCGTTTTTTGGTTGAAATATTTTCTATCTAGCCAATCTGCTATTTTGTGGATGAGCATGCTCTTTTTCATGAGTACTGTTTTTTATTGGATTGGTGTGCTGGCCAGGGGCAAAGCGGAAGTCATCGAATTGATTGCATCCCGATTGGTTTGGGTGGCCATCACGATGGCTCTGACTGGCACCATGGTGCGTTGGTATGAAAGCTATTTGTTAGGCGCTGATATTGGGCATATTCCAGTTAGCAACTTGTATGAAGTATTTGTACTTTTTTGTTGGATGACTGCTGCCTTTTATTTGTACTTTGAGGCTCAATATAAAACTCGGTCGCTGGGTGCATTCGTCATGCTGGTTGTGAGCGCAGCTGTGGGCTTTTTGCTTTGGTACACATTGGTTCGCCAAGCCCATGAAATCCAACCCTTGGTGCCTGCGTTGAAGAGCTGGTGGATGAAACTGCACGTACCCGCCAACTTTATTGGCTACGGTACCTTCGCGCTGTCAGCAATGGTGGCCTTCGCCTACCTTATCAAACAGCAGGCTACGGAAACCCGGTGGTTCAAATTAGCCCCACTGTGGTTTTTGGGTGTGGTTTTATGTTTCGAGCCAATTGTGTTTCGTAAATCATCGGTTGCTGGAATGAGCGATTACTGGGCTGTGTACTTTGGAATATCCGCACTTATTGTTGCTAGTATTTTGTTTGGACGCCGGCGGATCGCAGCCAAGTTGCCCGACTTCGAGGTGTTGGACGACGTGATGTACAAGTCCATTGCTGTCGGATTCGCATTTTTTACGATTGCAACCGTGTTAGGTGCCTTGTGGGCAGCAGAAGCCTGGGGTGGCTATTGGAGCTGGGACCCCAAAGAAACCTGGGCGCTCATAGTCTGGCTGAACTACGCAGCGTGGCTGCACATGCGGCTCATGAAGGGCCTGCGCGGCACAGTAGCGGCTTGGTGGGCCCTTGCAGGGTTGGCCGTAACCACATTCGCATTCATTGGAGTCAATATGTTTTTGAGTGGTTTGCACAGCTACGGCACTTTGTAGTGCCCCGCTGTAAGAACGGGCCAATTGCTGCGACTAACTCACAACCAAGGACGTTCTATGCTCATCAAAACCAGCCATCGTGATTTCAACCATGCAGTCTCGAGTGAAATCACCCAGCGCAATGTGTATGAAGGTCGTCGCGACCTACTGAAAATGCTGGCCACTGGCGTTGCAGGCGGTGCAATGGCTAGTTGGGCCTCTCGACAAGCATTGGCCCAGTCTAGTGCGTGGGGCCAGCGGCCGGGTAAGCTGGCTTCATTGTCATTCCAGGCCGCAAAGCTGGATGGTGCCATGACCATGGAGAAGGTGACTCCGTACAAAGACGCCAGTAGTTACAACAATTTTTACGAATTCGGCACGGACAAAGCTGACCCCGCAGTCAACGCGCACACCTTGAAAACATCTCCTTGGTCTGTAGAGATTGAAGGTTTGGTCAAGAAGCCTGGCAAGCTCAATCTGGAAGATCTTTTGAAATTAAGCCCCATGGAAGAGCGCATATACCGGCTGCGTTGTGTTGAGGGTTGGTCTATGGTGATTCCGTGGGTTGGGTATTCTTTGGCCGATCTCATCAAGCGCGTTGAACCGCTGGGCAGTGCAAAATACGTCGAGTTCGTCACCTTGGCAGATCCCAAGACTATGCCATTCGTGGGGTCCCGCGTGCTGGATTGGCCCTATGTTGAGGGCCTGCGCTTGGACGAGGCCATGCATCCGCTCACGCTTTTGACGTTCGGCATGTATGGCGAAGTGCTGCCTAACCAAAGTGGTGCACCCGTGCGCTTGGTGGTGCCATGGAAATATGGTTTCAAGAGCGGAAAAAGCATTGTCAAAATCCGCTTCACGGACAAGCAACCCGGCACTGCCTGGAACAAGGCGGCGGCGAACGAATATGGGTTCTATTCCAACGTGAACCCTTCGGTGGATCACCCCCGCTGGAGTCAAGCCAGCGAACGGCGTATTGGCGAGGATGGCCTGTTTGCCAAAAAACGCAAAACCTTGATGTTCAATGGCTACGAAGCCCAAGTAGGCCAGCTCTATGCGGGCATGGACTTGAAGAAGTTGTACTGAGCCCAGGCGTCCAGAGATGAATGCATTGCTCATGGGGCGGTGGGCCAAGCCGCTTTTACTCTTGTTCGGCCTTTCGCCTGCGATTTGGTTGGTTTATGCCGCTGCCACGAACCAATTGGGGGCTAATCCTGCAGAGGCGCTGGTGCGATCAACCGGAGACTGGACGCTGCGCGCCTTGTGTTTAGCGTTGGCCGTTACCCCGTTACGTGTAATTTTTGGTTTGCCCTCATTGGCACGTTTACGACGAATGGTCGGGCTGTTTGTTTACTTTTACGTTGTGCTGCACCTGCTGGCCTACAGCTGGTTCGATATGGGGTTTGACGTTACAGATATCGGCAAAGACATCGTGAAAAGGCCTTTTATTTTGGTTGGTTTTGCCGCTTTTCTGTTGCTGACGCCTATGGCCCTGACCTCATTCAACCGTGCGATTCGCTTTATGGGGGCCAGCCGGTGGAAGCAGCTTCACAAGGCGGTCTATGGAGTGGCCGGGTTGGCAGTGTTGCATTTTTTCTGGATGCGCGCGGGCAAAAATAACTTCGCCGAAGTCACAATTTACGGATTGGTGTTGGCGGCTTTGCTACTGTGGAGAATTCAGCAGTATTTAAACAAAAAGAGCCGATAGCGCACGTCCAGTGCGGGTAAATAGCTATCAAATATGTAGCATCTCCAAAAATCTTGAGTGGATAAATTACTTTCCTGTGCTGCTTGTCGCGTTTGTAACATTGGCCGTGTTAGGTGGGGGCAAGTAGAGGGATCCTGTTTGTCCGCAGCCCGCAATATTTAGCGCACAGCTAGCAAGGACAAAGACACTGACTAGAATTTGCATTGTTTTCAACATACGGAAATTTAATGACTGACGTCGAATTTATGAATTGCGCTGAAGCATTGTTGCAAGCGGTGGAGCGCAATTGTGATCGCATGAACGATGAAACACAGGTTGATATCGACAATCAGCGCACGGGTGGAATGGTCACTTTGATCTTCGAGAATCGCAGTCAAATCATCATCAATCTCCAAAAACCTCTGCAAGAAATTTGGATGGCTGCAAAATCTGGCGGGTATCACTATCGGTGCAACCAGGGTGTTTGGAGTGATACCAAGGGCCAAGGCGAGTTTTTCGCAACTTTGTCAGACAATGCATCGGCACAGGCGGGCAATGCACTTGTCTTTTCTTGGTAATCAGTTTTTAAACAGGTCGATAATTTTCCTTTTCTCATCTGCTGCGGGCAAAGGTTGCTTATTTTCAGTTTTTATATCCATGCCCAGTCCTGATACACCTGTGTTTTTGGCGTATTCCTCGTAGTACCACTCGCCGCCAATATGTAAAACACCTTCTGGCGCGGAAGGTTCCTGAATCGGGACGTTTTTTAACGCTGTTTCCATAAAGCTGATCCATACGGGCAAACTCAATCCACCCCCCGTTTCTTTGTCGCCCAACTTACGTGGTGTGTCGTAGCCAATCCAGGTAACTGCTGCCAGCGTCGGTTGGTAACCGGCAAACCAAGCATCCATAGAGTCGTTGGTTGTTCCCGTTTTTCCATAGACATCAGGGCGCTTTAACGTTGCCTGTGCACGTGCTGCAGTGCCTGTTCGAGTGACTTCCTGCAACAAACTAGACATGATGAATGCGTTGCGCGGCTCAATGGCACGCTGAGATTCGTCAGCGGTAGGCACTTTTGCTTCCAGTAGCACTTTGCCCCGTTGTTCACTGATTTTGCTAACCAGCCAGGGATTGACGCGATAGCCGCCGTTAGCAAACACCGAGTAGGCAGTAGCCATTTGCATCGGTGTCACAGATCCTGCGCCCAGCGCCATAGTCAGGTATGGCGGGTGACGCTCAGCCTCAAAGCCGAAGCGCGTAATCCAGTCTTGCGCATAGGGGGCACCGATGGACTGAAGTATTTGGATCGAA
>JBEANP010000017.1:0-18320 GCA_041165385.1 Pseudomonadota bacterium
AGTAGATCTCTGGCTTGTTTTTTACCAGCCAAGGGTCGGTCATCATGTGGGTGTTCATTTCTTGCTGCACGCAAGAGATGGACTCCACGCCACCAGCCACGTAAATGTCGCCCTCGTTGGCAATGATGCGCTGGGCTGCCATCGCAATGGTTTGCAGGCCGGACGAGCAAAAGCGGTTCACGGTCACGCCCGAGGTGGTGATGGGCAAGCCCGCGCGCAGCGCGATCTGGCGTGCAATGTTGGCACCGGTGGCTCCTTCGGGCGATGCGCAGCCCATGATGACGTCGTCCACTTCGGCACCCTCAATGCCTGCGCGTTTCACGGCGTGTTCCACGGCGTGGCCGCCCAAGGTGGCGCCGTGGGTCATGTTGAAAGCACCTTTCCAGCTCTTGGCCAGGGGTGTGCGGGCTGTGGAAACGATTACTGCTGCGGTCATGTCAATCCTTTTGAAGAGTTTCAGTTCTTGGGCGCCTTGGCACCCTCGCTAATCAGACGGTGATAAAAACGAATGGCATCGGCATAGTTATTGATGGCAATACGCTCATTGGTGCCGTGAAAGCGGGGCAGGTCTTCCGGTTTGGCTACTACCGGTGAAAACTTGAATATGTGGTCGCTAACCTCAGCAAAGTATTTCGAGTCTGTTCCGGCAATCATGAGTCCGGGAGCCACCAAAACACCAGGGAAGACTTCCCGTACTGTGGTGCTCAGTAGTTGGTACTGGGCCGAAGTGCTGGGTGCGACCTTACTGGGCTCGCTACTGTGATTGGGCATCACATACAGCTCGTACTTTTCCTTAGGTGCTACCTGCCCCACCTCAGCCTGAACATGCGCCATGACCGATTCCCGGGTCTCGCCGGGCAGTATCCGGAAGTTGACAGTGGCTTCCGCAACTCCCGGTAGCACATTGTCTTTGTTGCCCGCATGGGCAATGGTTGGCGCGGTGGTGGTACGCAACATGGCGTTGGTGGCTGCACCAGCTTCCAGCTGCTTTTGTACCAACGGGCCAAAGAGCCACAAATTGGACAATGCCACTCTGCCAAATCCGCTCATCTCTGGCGCCAATGTGTCAAACATTTCTGCTGCAACACCCCGAATACCGGCGGGAAGCTGGTTGTCGTCCAAGCGCTTGATGGCCGCACTCATCATGCCGATGGCACTGGTACCTTTGACTGGCGGTTGCGACGAGTGCCCGGGTGCTGTGGTGAACTTCATCACCACCGACACGTAGCCTTTTTCTGCCAGGCCAATCAGTGCCGCAGGTTTGTTGAGGCCAGGAAGTATCCCATCGGTGATCAGCAGCCCCTCGTCCAACACCATTTCCAACTGGATGCGCCGTTCTTTGAAAAGACTGGCCGCCACAGCTGCACCTCTGGCGCCGCCCAACTCTTCGTCGGCGCCAAAGAACAGATAAATCGTGCGCTCCGGGACATAACCCGCATTGAGCAAGGTTTCCACCGCCTCAAGCTGAGACATCAGGTTGCCTTTGTTGTCCCACGATCCCCTGCCCCAAACATAGCCGCCTTCGATAGCGCCAGAAAATGGTTCCTGCTGCCAATTCTTTTCAGTACCGGGGGCAATTGGCACGACATCCTGGTGGGCCATTAGCATGATGGGCTTGGCATCTGGTTTGCTGCCCTTCCATGTGTACAGCAATGAAAGCTCTCCCACAAACTCACGCCCCAGCGTTGCGTGCACCTTGGGAAATCGTTGTTGTAGCAGCGTATGAAAACTCCGGAACTGATCCAGATTGGCTTTAGGGTCCTCGTAAGCAGACACGGTACGCAAGCGGACCGCCTCGGCCAGACGTGTGGCAACAGCGGCCTGATCCAGTTCCAACTTCGGCAACGGCGCAACTTCCAGTTGCCTGGAACCTTTACGCATCGTGTTCCCCGCCACAACAAGCCCCAGTAACAGCAACGAGAACAGCAGCCCCCAAGCAAATTTCTTTAACATGGTCTTATCTTTCGTTGCTATTTCAATAATCAGTTGAAGGTTTTGCCTTCAGCTACCAGACGCTGCAGCAGCGGCGCGGGTTGCCAGAACGCAGCATCATCCAAGGGGTTTTGGGCAAAGCGGTTCATGGCTTGCACCACGTTAAACAGGCCCACTTGGTCAGCGTAGTTCATAGGGCCTCCGCGGTAGGCGGGGAAGCCATAGCCGAAGATGTAAACGATGTCGATGTCGCTGGCCTTGTTGGCAATGCCTTCTTCCACAATGTGGGCGGCTTCGTTCACCAGGCTGAACACCAGGCGCTGCACAATTTCTTCGTCGGAAATCTTGCGGGGGGTTATGCCCAGCGCCTTGCGGTGCTCTTCGATCATGGTCACCACTTCGGCATTGGGAATGGCGTCGCGTTTGCCCGGCACATAGTCGTACCAGCCGGCGCCGGTCTTCTGGCCGAAGCGGCCTTTTTCGCACAACAGGTCAGCGGTTTTGCTGTACTTCATGTTGGGCTTTTCGCTGTAGCGGCGTTTGCGGATGGCCCAGCCGATGTCATTGCCTGCCAAGTCGCCCATGCGGAACGGGCCCATGGCCATGCCAAATTTTTCCATAGCCTTGTCTACCTGCGCGGGGGTGCAGCCTTCGTCCAGCAAGAAGCCACCTTGGCGGCCATATTGCTCGATCATGCGGTTGCCAATAAAGCCGTCGCACACGCCAGACACCACAGCGGTTTTTTTGATCTTCTTGGCAACCGTCATCACGGTGGCCATCACGTCTTTGGCGGTTTTGGCACCGCGTACCACTTCCAGCAGCTTCATGACATTGGCAGGGCTGAAGAAATGCAGACCCACCACGTCTTCAGGGCGCTTGGTGAAAGAGGCAATCTTGTCCACGTCCAATGTGGACGTGTTGGACGCCAGAATGGCACCGGGCTTCATGACGCGGTCCAGCTCCTTGAACACGGCTTCTTTCACACCGATTTCTTCAAACACTGCCTCGATCACCAGGTCGGCACCGGTCAGGTCGTCGTAGCTCAAAGTTGTGGTTAAGAGCGTCATGCGCTGCTCGTATTTATCTTGATTGAGCTTCTTTTTAGCAACCTGTGCTTCGTAGTTTTTGCGGATGGTGGCAATGCCACGGTCCAGCGCATCTTGCTTCATTTCAAGCATCTTGACCGGAATGCCGGCGTTCAAGAAGTTCATGGCAATGCCGCCGCCCATGGTGCCAGCACCAATGACTGCTATAGAGTTGATAGCGCGTTGCGCAATATCAGCGGGCACGTCCGGTATTTTTGATGCTGCACGCTCGGCCACAAACAGGTGGCGCAGCGAACGGCACTCAGGCGTCCACATCAGGTTAATGAAGATGTCGCGCTCAAACACCATGCCATCGTCAAACTTCTTTTTGGTGGCGGCTTCAACTGCGTCCACACACTTGGCGGGTGCGGGGTAGTTTTTGGACATGCCCTTAACCATATTGCGCGAAAACTGAAAGTAAGCGTCGCCCAGTGGGTGCTTGCAAGGCATGTTGCGCACCAAAGGCAATGGGCGCAGATCGGCTACGGAACGTGCCAGCGCAAACGCCTCTTCGGCCAGTGTTTCTGCTGACGCGGATAGTTTGTCAAACAGCTTTTGGCCGGGCACCATGGCCAGCATCTCGCTCTTGACGGGTTCGCCACTGACGATCATGTTCAGTGCGGGCTCCACACCCAATGCGCGCGGTAGGCGCTGTGTGCCGCCGGCGCCGGGAATCAGGCCCAGTTTCACCTCGGGCAGCGCAATGTTGGTGCCGGGCGCGGCAATGCGGTAGTGGCAGCCCAATGCCAATTCCAAGCCGCCGCCCATGGCCACGGTGTGCAAGGCAGCCACCACGGGTTTGGCAGAGTTTTCAATGGCCAGGATGACGCTGAGCAAGTTGGGCTCTTGCAGCGCTTTGGGGGAGCCAAATTCTTTGATGTCCGCACCGCCGGAAAATGCCTTGCCCGCGCCGGTGATCACGATAGCCTTAACAGCTGTATCGGCATTGGCCAAGGCCAGACCGTCGGTAATGCCCTGACGGGTTGCAAGGCCCAGGCCGTTCACGGGCGGGTTGTCCAGAGTGATGACGGCGATATCGCCATGGGCTTGATAGTGGGCGGTCATGCTTGCATTCCTCGAAGGTAAAAATAGAACGATCGTTCGTTTTTGATTGTAAAAGGGATTGACTGAAGGAAAAAGCCGATTTGTCGCGGTTGGGACAAATCGCTAAACCTCCAGCCACTCCTTTCGGATATCGGTATTGGCGCGCAGCGCGTCGGGCGTGCCTTCAAACACCATGCTGCCGTGCCCCATGACGTAGCAGCGATCGGAAATCTTCATGGCGATGGTGAGCTTTTGTTCGATCAGCAGCACCGAGACACCTCGTTTGCGCAACTCCACCAAATAGTCGGCCACCAGCTCCACAATCTTGGGTGCCAGGCCCTCAGTGGGTTCATCAATAATGATCAAGTCTGGGTCGCCCATCAAGGTTCGGCACAGGGTGAGCATTTGCTGCTCGCCGCCGGACAGCACACCGGCTTCGGTGTGCTCGCGCTCCTTCAGGCGGGGAAACATTTCGTACATGTCGTCAAACGACCAGCGCGCATTTTTTGCACCGCGCTTTTGGCCTAGCAACAGGTTTTGGTGCACTGTAAGCTTGGGAAATATCTCGCGGTTTTCAGGTACATAGCCGATACCAAGGTGAGCTACCTCAAAGGCTTTTTTCCCGAGAGTTTCTTGGCCCTTCCAAAGCACAGAGCCTTCGCAATCCACCAAGCCCATGATGGACTTGGCGGTGGTAGACCGGCCCGAGCCATTGCGCCCCAGCAGCGCCACAATTTCTCCCTCACCGATGCGCATATCCACGCCATGGAGTACATGGCTTTTACCGTAGTAGGCATGCAGATTGGAAACTTGCAACATATCAGCAACCATTTCAGTGTCCTCCCGCTTGGGCATCAGCCACTGACGAGCCTAGGTAGGCCTCTTGCACTCGGGCGTTGGCACGCACGGCGTCGGGCGTATCAAACGCCAACACTTCGCCGTACACCACCACCGCAATCTTGTCGGCCAAGCCGAACACCACGCCCATGTCGTGTTCCACCGTGAGCAGTGTTTTGCCTTCGGTCACTTCCTTAATCAGTGAGATGAAGCGGGTGGTTTCGCTTTTGCTCATGCCGGCGGTAGGTTCGTCGAGCAAAATCACATTGGCACCGCCGCCGATGGTGATGCCGATTTCCAAAGCGCGCTGTTCGGCGTAGGTCAGGTTCATGGCAAGCACATCGTGTTTTTTGTCCAGCTTGATCATCTGCATCAGCTCTTTTGCGCGGGCATTGGCATCGTCCAAATTGGCAAGAAATTTGAAGAAGGTGTACTTGTAGCCCAGGCTCCACAGCACGCTGCAGCGCAGATTTTCAAACACGCTGAGCTTGGGGAAGATGTTGGTGATCTGGAAGCTGCGCGACAAGCCTTTGCGGTTGATCTCAAACGGCTTCAAGCCATTAATGCGGCTGCCATTGAGCAGCACATCACCGCTGGTAGCCTCAAAGCGGCCACTGATCAAGTTGAATAATGTGGACTTGCCTGCGCCGTTAGGACCGATGATGGCGATGCGTTCGCCGGCTTTCACTGCCAAATTAATGCCCCGAATAATTTCGGTTTTGCCGAAGCTTTTGCGCAAATCACGCAACTCCAGGGCATACGGCGTGTCGTTTGATGCGCTGTTCATTGCACGTCCTCCTGGTCCATATGTTTTTCAATATCCTCTTGAATATGTCCCCATTGCCGGACAAATTCGCGGCGGCAAAGTTCAAACAAACCTAACCCTGTCACCAACACAAATACTGCGCCAAACCAGCTGTTAACCCCTGCCGAGTCCAGACTCATGCCCAAGAAGTGCAGCTCTGCGCCCGAGGCCGCATTCATCTGCCGGTGATAAATCATTTCGATGATGGTGGCAGCACCGGCAAGAGCCACCAATGCGGTACCCCCCAAGCCCAGGTAGCTCACCCACAGCGCACGCAGTTTGCCAAACTTGGCCACACGCAAATTCATCATGATGAGACTGGCAACACCACCAGGCGCGTACATGACCATCACCAAAAACACCAAGCCAAGATACAACAGCCAAGCCTTGGTGAACTCGCTGAGCAATACAAAAGCCAACACCATCATCACTGCGCCGATGATGGGGCCAAAAAAGAAAGTAGCGCCGCCCAAAAACGTAAATAACAAATAGGCGCCTGAGCGCCCAGCGCCTACCACTTCGGCGGTCACTATTTCAAAATTCAAGGCAGCCAGCCCTCCCGAAATACCGGCAAAAAATCCCGCAATAATGAATGCTAGGTAGCGCACCTTTTGCGGGTTGTAGCCAATGAATTCGACGCGCTCGGGGTTGTCACGCACCGCGTTCAGCATGCGCCCTAAAGGCGTGCCCGTGAACGCGAACATGGCGGCGACTGACAGGAATGTGTAAATGGCAATCAAGTAGTACACCTGCACTGCCGGGCCAAACGTAATCCCCATCACCGCATTGCCGGTGACCCGGTTGCCCGACACGCCGCCCTCACCGCCAAAAAACTCGGGAACCATCAGCGACATGGCAAACACCAACTCTGCCAAGCCCAACGTGATCATTGCAAACGTAGTACCCGCTTTGCGCGTGGTCACGTACCCGAACAGCACAGCAAAGCCCATGCCCGCCACCCCACCCACCAGGGGCACAGCGGAAACTGGAATGCCCAGTGCACCGGACGCGATATTGTTCAGCGCATGGATGGCGACATACGCCCCCAAACCTGTGTAAACCGCGTGCCCGAAGCTGAGCATGCCGCCCTGCCCCAGCAACATGTTGTAGGACAAGCAGGCAATGATGGCAATTCCCATTTGGGACAACACTGTGATGCCCAAACCACTTTTGAACACCATGGGTGCAACGATGAGCGGAATGGCAAACAGGGTCCAGACCAGCCAGCGGCCGGTATTGAAATTGGCGAATGTTTTTGTCATGGTTAGCCTTCCCGTGTACCCAGCAACCCTTTGGGCCGGAAGATCAAAATGAGTACCAGAAATAAGTACGGCAATATGGGCGCCACTTGGGACAGGGTGAGCTTGACCAGCGTATTTCCGCTAGCAGATGCACTGAGTTGCACGCCCAACTGCTGCGCCAATGTGCCGACCGAGTAGTCAAATGCCACAGCAAACGTTTGAATCACACCGATCAACACCGAGGCCAAAAATGCACCAGACAGCGAGCCCATACCGCCCACCACCACAACAACAAAAATAATGGAGCCCACGGTGGCCGCCATTGCAGGCTCGGTCAAAAAGGTGCTCCCGCCGATCACACCCGCCAGCCCGGCCAATGCAGCACCCGCACCAAATACCAGCATAAAAATGCGTGGCACGTTATGCCCTAGTGACTCCACCATTTCAGGGTGCGTCAGCGCCGCCTGAATCACCAAGCCAATGCGGGTGCGCGTCAACAGCAGCCACACCGAGCCCAGCATGATGAGCGCCACAAGCATCATGAAGCCGCGCGTAGCTGGAAACGGCGAACAAACCACACGAATGGCAACATCGGCCGCGGTGCACATCTCTGCAGGTGCGGCACCCCACATCACACTCAAGCCATTGGCTGTGTGATTGATCAAGGTAAACGCTGGACCTTGCAACACCGCTGGTGGATGAAACTCCAGTGCGATGCGGCCCCAAATCAGTTGCACCAATTCCAGCAACACGTAGGACAGACCAAACGTAATAAGTAACTCAGGCACATGCCCGAATTTATGCACACGTCGCAGGCAAATACGCTCAAACAGCGCGCCCAATGCACCCACAATAAGCGGTGCAATCACCAACGCAGGCCAGAAGCCAACCACCTGCGAAACGGTGTACCCCACATAGGCGCCCACCATGTAGAAGCTGGCGTGCGCAAAATTCAGCACGCCCATCATGCTAAAAATGAGCGTTAAACCAGAACTCAACATGAACAGCAGCAAACCGTAGCTCAGTCCGTTAAGCATCGAGATGATGAAAAACTCCATGGTTTCGGCACCTTTGTGAATCGTAGAAATAGAAGAGCCCGCAAAAGCAGGCTCCAGTTAGATGGCAAATCCCTGCCGGGGCAACATTAGCCCGGGCGCTTCATCTGGCAGCTGGTGGGCGTGCTGGAAACGTAGTTGGGGTATTCCTTCACCAAGGCCAGTGTCATACCTGTTTTTTCCATGCTGTAGGGAAATTTCTTGTCGACTTTCTGCCAGACGGAAACGTACAACGGCTGCTGCAGTTGGTGATCAGTTTTACGCATTTCAATTTCACCGTTAAAGCCTTTGGTCTTCAGGCCTTCCAGCGCGGCCGCCACCTTAACGGGTTCAGTTGACTTGGCCTTGGCCATGGCAGCACCCAACATTTCAAACACGTGGGCGAACTGCACGCTGGTCAGATCGTTGTTGTACTTGGCGTTGAATTCCTTGGCCCACTTCTCCATCTGACCACCCATATTGGTGTGGCCCACGGCCACCTGGAATACCCGGCCTTCGCCGTTGGTTCCCACCGCAGTGGGTGTGCCCTCACCTGCCATATAGTAGGTAAAGAACTTGCCGGTATAGCCGCCTTCATTGGCCGCCTTGATGAACAGGGAGAGGTCTGAGCCCCAGTTGCCTGTGACCAGCGTGTCAGCTCCGGAGGCCTTGATCTTGGCGATGTAGGGGGCGAAGTCACGCACCTGTGCCAGAGGGTGAAGGTCTTCACCAACAATTTGAATATCAGGGCGCTTGCGAGCAAAGGTTTCTTTGGTGAACTTGGCTACCTGCACACCGTGAGAATAGTTTTGGCCCAAGATGTAGACCTTCTTGACATCTTTCTGGTCCATGATGAAGCTCGACATTCCCTCCATTTTCATGGAAGTGTCCGCATCAAAGCGGAAGTGCCAATAGCTGCATTTGCTGTTGGTCAGGTCGGGGTCGACGGCGGAGTCATTCAGATAAATAACTTCTTTGCCTGGGTTACGTTCATTGTGCTTGGCTACAGCGTCGCTCAGGGCCAACGCAACTGATGAGCCATTGCCTTGAATGATGTAGCGCACGCCGCTATCGATAGCTGCCTTCAATGCATTCAGGCTTTCCGTGGGGCTGAGTTTGTTGTCGATGGTGGTGAACTCAAAATTCACTCCGGCAGGGTTGCCCGCGCCGCTGAACTTCTCTGCTAAAAACTTGTAGGTTTTGTCCTGATTCACGCCCACAGGGCCCAGTAGCCCGGTCAATGGGTCGATGCGAACCAATTTAACGGTCTCGCCTTTTTGAGCCAATGCGCTACCAGCGCAAACTACCACTGCCGCTGCAGCAACCCACTTGAATGCAAATTTCATGGAATGTCTCCTGTAAAACTAAAGCTGTTGCAGGTTACAAGTTTTTAGATGAATTGCCGCAAGGGTTTCCCCCAAGGCATATCACCAATGCGACTAATTCAGGCATTTCCCCGCACTTAAATCACACTGCAGTTACAAAGATGGCAGCTTGTAATCCCTGAGCATTTCACGCAGTTTTGCTTTTTGCATTTTTCCGGTCGCGCCCAGCGGGATGGCGTCCATAAAAACCACGTCATCGGGAATTTGCCACTTGGCGGTTTTGCCGTCGTAAAACGCTATCAGCGCATCACGCGTGACATCCATGCCGGGCTTCTTGACCACCGCAATGATCGGGCGCTCGTCCCACTTGGGGTGCTTCATACCAATGCAGGCAGCCATTGCCACAGCGGGATGCGCCATGGCCACGTTTTCTACGTCAATGGAGCTGATCCACTCACCGCCCGATTTGATGACGTCTTTGCTGCGGTCGGTGATTTGCATGTAGCCATCGCTGTCGATGGTGGCCACATCGCCCGTAGGAAACCAACCATCTATGAGCGGTGAGCCGCCCTCACCTTTGAAATATTCTTTCAAAATCCACGGTCCTTTAACGAGCAAATCGCCGAAGGCTTTTCCGTCCCATGGCAAGGTTTGGCCCGCCTCGTCAACAATCTTCATGTCCACACCGTAGATGCCCCGGCCTTGCTTTAAGCGCACCGTCATCTTCTCTTCCGAGGCCATGGCCAAGTGCTTATTCTTGAGCGTGCACACGGTGCCCAATGGCGACATTTCGGTCATGCCCCAGGCGTGCAGCACTTCCACGCCATACACATCGTTAAAGGCCGTAATCATCGCCGGTGGGCAGGCAGATCCACCAATGACGGTGCGCTTCAAGGTAGAGAAACGCAAGCCGCCCGCTTGCATGTGCCCCAGCATCATCTGCCATACGGTGGGGACGCCTGCGGCAAAACTCACTTTTTCGGTTTCTATCAAATCAAAAATGGATTTGCCGTCCATGGCCGGGCCGGGGAACACCAGCTTGGCACCCGTCATGGCAGCCGAATACGGCAGACCCCAAGCGTTCACGTGGAACATGGGTACTACAGGTAGCACGCTATCGCGTGCGCTCATGTTCAGCGCATCAGGCAGCGCACCCGCAAACGCATGCAGCATGGTGGAGCGGTGGCTGTACAGCGCCGCCTTGGGGTTGCCCGTGGTACCACTGGTGTAGCACATGCTGGAGGCTGAGTTCTCATCAAACTCGGGCCACTGGTAGTCAGTGGCTTGCTGCCCCATCCAGGCTTCGTAGCTTTGCAGGCCTGGAATGCCGGTGTCGGCGGGCAGCTTGTCGGCATCGCACAGCGCAATCCAGTGCTTGACGGTGGTGCAGCGGCTAAACACCGCCTTGATGATGGGCAAAAACGTCATGTCAAAACACACCACTTGGTCTTCGGCGTGATTGGCAATCCACACGATTTGGTCGGGGTGCAAGCGCGGGTTCAGGGTGTGCAGTACCCGGCCCGATCCGCTTACCCCGAAATACAACTCCAGGTGGCGGTAGCCGTTCCAGGCCAAGGTGGCAACACGGTCACCAAACGCCAAATCCAGGGTACCCAGTGCATTCGCCACCTGGCGTGCGCGCCGGCCGACGTCTTTATAGGTATAGCGATGAATGTCACCTTCTACGCGACGGGAAACGATCTCCCCCTCGCCGTGATGACGCTCCGCGAATTCAATCAGCGAAGAAATCATTAACTGGTGGTTCTGCATTAAACCGAGCATGGGTATGTCTCCTATTTGTAGGCCGATAGTACCCCTTGTATGCCCCTGAAAATCGGCCCGCTTTGTCAATTGCGGGACAATTCACCCATGACATTTTTAGCACCTATCCCCGACATGTTTGAAGCCGGATTGCCCTGGTCTGCCGGCTTTGCGCGTCTGGGAAACGACTTCTTTGCGCCCCTGCAACCCACCCCGCTGCCAGCGCCGTACTGGGTGGGCCAGAGTGCCAGCGTTGCAGACCTTTTGGGCCTGCCTGCCGGCTGGGCACAGTCGCCAGAGTGGCTGCAGGCCCTAACCGGTAACCGCAGCTTGGCGGGCACCGAATCCTTGGCCAGTGTTTACAGCGGCCACCAGTTTGGCCAATGGGCGGGCCAATTGGGCGATGGTCGCGCTATTTTGCTGGGTGAAACCGCAGGGCTTGAGGTGCAACTCAAGGGCGCAGGCCCCACGCCTTTTTCTCGCATGGGAGATGGCCGGGCGGTGCTGCGCAGCAGTATTCGCGAGTTTTTGGGCAGCGAAGCCATGAACGGCTTGGGCATAGCCACATCGCGGGCGCTATGCGTGACGGGCTCAGACGCCCCGATACGCCGAGAGACGGTGGAAACCGCCGCGGTAGTCACCCGCGTAGCCCCCAGCTTTATCCGGTTTGGGCACTTTGAACACTTTTGCCACCACGGCCATCACGCGCAACTCAAGGTCTTGGCCGACTATGTGATTGACCGCTATTACCCCGAGTGCCGTCAGACCTCGCGTTTTGGCGGCAATGCGTACGTGGCGTTGTTGGAAGCAGTCACCCACCGCACCGCGGACATGGTGGCGCAGTGGCAGTCGGTAGGCTTTTGCCACGGCGTGATGAACACCGACAATATGAGCATCCTTGGGCTGACGATTGACTACGGACCGTTCCAGTTCATGGACGCGTACGACCCCGGCCACGTTTGCAACCACTCCGACAACCAAGGTCGCTACGCGTTTTACAAGCAGCCCAACGTGGCCTACTGGAACCTGTTTTGCCTGGGCCAGGCGCTAATGCCACTGATCGACGACCAAGAACAAGCCATTGCAGCGCTGGAAACCTTCAAAGTGGTGTACCCGCAGACGTTTGAGGCCCGCATGGCCGCCAAACTGGGGTTTGGAGAGCGCACAGACGCGCTCAAGCCGCTGATAGAAGATATTTTGAAGCTGCTGGCCACCGACCGCGTGGACTTCACCATTTTTTGGCGGCGACTGAGCCATTGGGCAGCCAAGTGCGATGCAAGCGACGGCAGCGTGCGCGACCTGTTCATTCACAGCCAGGGGATCGATGCGTGGTTGCTATCATATTCAGAGCTACAAAACCAATATACACGGGCGCTAAGTGCCAATTTAATGCTAAAAATCAACCCCAAGTACGTACTGCGCAACCACATAGGGGAGGCGGCTATCGTGGCGGCCAAGGCCGAAGATTTCAGCGAAGTGGCCCGCGTGCTGAAAGTTTTGGAGCGTCCGTACGACGAACACCCGGACTGCGCCGATCTGGCAGACTTCCCGCCCGCGTGGGCATCGGACATCTCCATATCCTGCAGCTCTTAACTTATTTTGAAAAAGCCTTAACCCCATAACCTACCCCATGACAGACACCCACAACACCCCGTCAAACTACCCCATCGTCAAAACGGAAGCCGAATGGAAGGCACTTCTCACTGAGAAAGGCGCAGAGTCTGCGGCCTTTCAAGTCACGCGCCACGCCGCCACCGAACGCCCTTTTAGCGGTAAGTACGAACGCCATTGGGCAGATGGCAGTTACCACTGCATGTGCTGCTCGGCCAAGCTGTTTGACTCCAACACCAAGTTCGACGCCCACTGCGGCTGGCCCAGCTTCTCGCTGGCCATTCCAGGTGCTATTACGGAAATCACTGACCGCAGCCACGGCATGCGAAGGGTAGAAACCGTGTGCAGCCAATGCGGCGCGCACCTGGGCCATGTGTTTGAAGACGGCCCCACAGACACAGGGCTTCGTTATTGCATGAACTCGGTCTCGCTACACTTCACGCCTGCATGAAAACACTACTCGACTTCATCCCCATCGCCCTGTTTTTTGCGGCGTACAAGCTTCATGATTGGTTTGGCGTCAGCAAAGACGAAGCGATTTACTTCGCCACGCCGGTATTGATGGCGGCTACCGTGGCACAAATGGCCCTTCTGTACTGGATAGACAAAAAACTCAGCACGCTGCAAAAAATTACCTTGGGCATGATTTTGGTGTTTGGCGGCATCACGCTGGCCTTGCATGACAAGCGCTTCATCATGTGGAAGCCTACGGTGTTGTACGCGGGTATGTCCATCGCACTGGCAATAGCAGTGTGGGGCATGAAGCACAACTTTTTAAAGGCCATGCTGGGCAGCCAGCTGGAGCTGCCCGACCGTGTGTGGCACAAGTTGAACATCGCCTGGATTGGTTACACCGCTTTTATGGCTGTCAGCAACGCCTATGTGGCAACCTATTACAGCGAAGACGCTTGGGCTAACTTCAAAATTTGGGGCTACGCGTTTCCTATTGTTTTTCTGATTTGTCAGGGCCTGTACATCTCGCCACACATCAAAGCCGATGTCGAGGAAGATGAAACCCCCAACGACCAAGCGAAGCCATGAGCGTCGCCCCCACAGCACCCTTACTGCGAGAACGCCTGGCGCAGCGGCTGGCCCCTACCAAACTGGAAGTGATCGACGAAAGCTACCAACATGCGGGCCACGTTGGGGCTAACGACAGCGGCGTTGGCACCCATTTTCGGGTGCGGATTGCTTCACATTTGTTTACCGATAAGAGCCGCGTGGCGCGTCATCGCCTTGTGTATGATGCGCTGCAAGATTTCATTGACCAAGGGCTGCACGCTCTGGCCATTGAGGCTGAAACACCGCCGCCTGGCACCCCTGTTTAGTATTTTTCTAATTGCAATCTCCTGAAGGAACCGGAATGAAGAAGCAAGTTATCACCGCGATTGCTGCAGCCTCTATGCTGCTGGCTTTTGCCCCCGCCGCTATGGCCCAAAACATTGCCATCGTGAATGGCAAGGCCGTTGCCAAGTCACGCGTAGACGCGCTGGCCCAGCAAATGGCACGCTCAGGCCGCCCTATTCCGCCAGAAATGCAAGCCCAATTGAAAGACGAAGTTATTCTGCGCGAAGTGTTCATGCAAGAAGCCCAGTCCAAAGGTCTGGACGCAACAGATGACTACAAAAACCAAATCGAATTGGCGCGCCAAGGCATCTTGATTCGCGAGCTATTCTCCGAATACCAAAAAGCCAACCCGGTCACGGATGCCGACATCAAGGCCGAATACGACAAGTTTGCCGCTGCCAACTCCGGCAAAGAGTACCGCGCCCGCCATATTTTGGTGGAGAAAGAAGACCAAGCCAAATCCCTGATTGCTCAACTCAAGAAAGGTGCCAAGTTTGAGGACTTGGCAAAGAAAAACTCCAAAGACCCAGGCTCTGGTGCCAACGGCGGCGACCTGGATTGGGCGCCTGCTGGCAACTATGTCAAAGAGTTCTCTGACGCAATGGTGGCCTTGTCTAAAGGCAAAGTGACTGACGCACCCGTCAAGAGCCAGTTCGGCTTCCACGTCATTCGTCTGGACGACGTGCGTGACGCCCAATTACCGAAGTTTGACGACGTAAAACCGCAAATTTCGCAGCAATTGCAACAAGCCAAAATGGCCAAATACCAGGAAGACCTGCGCGCCAAGGCCAAAATCGAGTAATCGCCCAGCGCATTGACAAAAAAAAACGCGGCGTCTGTGCCGCGTTTTTTTTCACAATTTACCCCACCCACTTGCGCGCATTGCGCCACAGTTGCATCCAGGGGCTGTGTTCGCTCTTGTCCAGGTTGGTCCAGCTCATCTGCACGTTGCGGAACACGCGCTCAGGGTGCGGCATCATGGCGGTGAAGCGTCCGTCTGCGGTGGTGACAGCGGTCAGTCCGCCGGGGCTGCCGTTGGGGTTGAACGGGTAGGCCTCGGTAGCGGCGCCGCTGTTGTCCACATAGCGCATGGCGGCAATGGCCTTATCGGCGTTGCCACGGTACCTGAAGTTGGCAAAGCCCTCGCCGTGCGCCACGGCGATCGGCAGGCGCATGCCCGCCAGGTCTTTGAAGAACAGACTGGGTGACTCCAGCACCTCCACCATGCTCAGGCGGGCCTCAAAACGCTCGCTCTGGTTGGTGGTAAAGCGCGGCCAGTCTTGTGCGCCGGGAATGATGTCGGCCAGCTCGGCAAACATTTGGCAGCCGTTGCACACACCCAAGCCGAAGGTGTCGGCGCGGCCAAAGAAGGTTTTGAACTGATCGGCCAGCACGTCGTTGAAGGTGATGCTGCGGGCCCAGCCAATGCCAGCGCCCAAGGTGTCCCCGTAGCTGAAACCACCACACGCCACCACACCCTTGAAGTCGGCCAATTTGGCCCGGCCAGTTTGCAGATCGGTCATGTGCACGTCATAGGCCTCGAAGCCTGCCTCGGTAAAGGCATAGGCCATTTCCACATGCGAATTGACACCCTGCTCGCGCAGCACGGCCACCTTGGGGCGGCTTTTCAACACCGTAGGCGCTACGTTTTTAGTAGCTGCTTGCGCAGACTGTACAAGGGCTGCAGCCGTATTTGGCATATAAACATGCATACCGGGGTCGTTATTAGCACCCGCAGCGGCGTGCTCGGCATCTGCACAGGCGGGGTTGTCGCGTTGCTGGGCAATTTTCCAGCTCACGGCGTCCCACACCTGGTGCAGGTCGGCCAGCTTGGCGCTGAAAATGCTTTTGGCATCCCGCCAGACGTGCAGCTCGCCTTTGCCCGCGTCGATCTTGCTGGACTCGGGCCGGGTTTTGCCAATGAAATGGCTGTGCTGCGACAGACCGTGTGCGCGCAGCACCTGCATCACGTCGCCACGCTCCAGGGTGCGAACCTGCAGCACCACGCCCAGCTCTTCGCTGAACAGGGCTTTGAGGGTTTGCTCATCGCGGCGAGCGCCTACCTGGCCTGCCCAGTTTTTGCTGTCGCCCACATCCATACGGCTGTCTGTGATGCCATCACCCTCCAGCACCAGCATATCGATATTCAGCGCCACGCCCACACGGCCGGCGAAGGCCATCTCGGACACTGCGGCCAGCAGGCCACCGTCGCTGCGGTCGTGGTAGGCCAGGATCATGCCCTTGCCGCGCAGGTAGTTGACCGCCTCGACCAAATTGACCAGGTCTTTGGGGTCTTCTAGGTCCGGCACGGTGTCGCCGACTTGGTTCAAGGTTTGCGCCAGGATGCTGGTGGCCATGCGGTTTTTTCCGTGGCCCAGATCCACCAACACAAGCGTGGTGTCTTCCAGCGCGTTGAGCTGGGGCGTGAGCGTGCCGCGCACATCGGCCAGCGTCGCAAAAGCGGTGACGATTAACGACACAGGGGAAGTAACCTTTTTGGCCGCACCGTCAGAACCTGCCGCGCCTTGCTGTTCGGTCCATTGCGTGCGCATGGACAGCGAATCTTTACCCACAGGAATGCTGATACCCAGCGCGGGGCACAGCTCCATGCCCACGGCCTTGACCGTGGCGTACAGGGCCGCGTCTTCACCGGCTTCACCACAAGCGGCCATCCAGTTGGCCGAGAGCTTGACGCGTGGCAACTCAATCGGTGCGGCCAGCAAGTTGGTAATGGCCTCGGCCACAGCCATACGGCCCGACGCGGGCGCGTCCAGCGCAGCCAGCGGCGTGCGCTCGCCCATAGACATGGCTTCACCTGCAAAGCCCTTGTAGTCCGCCAGCGTTACAGCGCAGTCTGCCACCGGCACTTGCCAGGGGCCGACCATTTGGTCGCGGTGCGTCATGCCGCCCACGGTGCGGTCGCCGATAGTGATCAGAAAGCGCTTGGATGCCACCGTGGGGTGCGCCAGCACGTCGATGACGGCTTTTTGTAGGTCCAAGCCGGTCAAGTCCAACGGCCTGAAGCTGCGCTTCACAGTATTCACATCACGGTGCATCTTGGGCGGTTTGCCCAAGAGCACATTCATGGGCATGTTGACAGGGGATTCAGCGCCCTCGTCCACCAGTTGCAGTTGGCGTTCTTCGGTCGCCACACCGATCACGGCAAACGGGCAACGTTCGCGCTCGCACAGGGCCTGGAATTGCGCCAGTGACTCGGGCGCAATAGCCAGCACATAGCGTTCCTGGCTCTCGTTGCACCAAATTTCTTTGGGTGCCATTCCGGACTCTTCCAGCTTTACGGCGCGCAAATCGAAACGTGCACCACGGCCTGCGTCGTTGGTCAACTCGGGGAAGGCGTTGCTCAGCCCACCGGCGCCCACGTCGTGGATCGCCAAAATCGGGTTTCCGTCACCTCTTGCGCCCGAGCCGCTTCCCATAATCCAGCACTGGTTGATGACCTCTTGCGCCCGGCGTTCTATCTCGGGGTTGCCGCGCTGCACCGAGTCAAAGTCCAGGTGGGCTGCGTTGGCGCCCGTGGCCATAGAGCTGGCCGCGCTGCCCCCCATGCCAATGCGCATGCCGGGGCCGCCCAGCTGGATCAGCAGGCTGCCAGCGGGAAACTCAATTTTGTGGGTCTGGGTGGAGTCAATCACGCCCAGGCCACCGGCAATCATGATGGGCTTGTGGTAGCCGCGCTGCACGGTGTCCACGTCGCTGGCCACACTCTGCTCAAACTCGCGGAAATAGCCCAGCAGGTTAGGCCGGCCGAATTCGTTATTAAACGCTGCGCCGCCCAGCGGGCCTTCGGTCATGATTTGCAGCGGGCTGGCAATGTGCTCGGGCTTGCCGAAATCCGCAACACCCGGAGTCGGCCAGAGCTTGGACACGGTAAAGCCTGTCAAGCCCGCTTTGGGCTTGGAGCCACGGCCGGTCGCGCCCTCGTCACGAATCTCACCGCCTGCGCCGGTGGACGCGCCTGGGAACGGGCTGATGGCTGTGGGGTGGTTGTGGGTCTCCACCTTCATCAAAATATGGTGCAGCTTGCTATCTTTTTCGTAGCTTGCTGCGCTTATTTCACGGGGGCTAGAGGTCGATTTAGCTGAAGAATTGACTGCCGATTTAGCGACAAATCGCTCAACCTGCACGCCCTCCATCACCGAGGCGTTGTCCGAGTACGCCACCAGCATGTGCTGCGGGGCCAGCTGGTGCGTGTTGCGGATCATGCCGAACATGCTCTTGGCCTGGGCTACGCCATCAATAGTGAAGTCTGCGTTAAAAATCTTATGACGGCAGTGCTC
>JBEANP010000018.1:0-17934 GCA_041165385.1 Pseudomonadota bacterium
CGCAGTGCAGATTCTCCAACAGTTTGGCATCGGTTTCGAGGCCAAGGTGGTTTCGGCCCACCGCATGCCCGACGATATGTTTGCTTATGCCGAGGCCGCCGCTGGCCGCGGCCTCAAGGCCATCATCGCTGGAGCCGGTGGCGCAGCCCATTTGCCAGGCATGCTGGCGGCCAAAACCACGGTACCGGTGCTGGGTGTGCCGGTGCAGAGCAAGGCGCTTTCGGGCGTGGATTCGCTGCACAGCATTGTGCAAATGCCCAAGGGCATTCCGGTGGCCACCTTTGCCATCGGCCCCGCGGGTGCCGCCAACGCCGCCTTGTTTGCCATTGCCATGATGGGCGTGAACGACCTGGGCATGCGCCAGCAGCTGGAAGCCTTCCGCCGCGACCAGACCGAAGCAGCGCGCAACATGGTGTTGCCAGTGACCGGATCGGCCAGCTGATGGCGCAGACGTCTGAAACCACACTGGGCGCTGGCAAGGAAATCACCCTGGGGGTGATGGGCGGCGGCCAGCTGGGCCGCATGTTTGTGCATGCTGCGCAGCAAATGGGCTTTTTTACCGCGGTGCTGGACCCCGATGCCAACAGCCCCGCCGGGCGCGTGAGCCACCACCACATCCCAACCGCTTATACCGACCCCGAGGGGCTGGCCCAACTGGCGGCGGTGTCGGTGGCCATCACCACCGAGTTTGAAAACGTGCCCGCACCAGCTTTGGCCACTTTGGCGGCTCGCCGTTTGGTGGCACCGGCCGCCAGCGCGGTGGCTATTGCCCAAGACCGCGCGGCCGAGAAAGCCCATTTTGTGCATTGCGGCGTACCCTGCGCGCCGTATGCGGTAATCGACACGCCCGCACAGCTGGAAGCCGTAACCGACAACCTGTTGCCAGGCATTCTCAAAACTGCCCGCATGGGTTACGACGGCAAGGGCCAGGTGCGCGTACGCACCCGCACTGAGCTGGCGGCCGCGTGGGCGGATTTGAAGAGTGTGCCCTGCGTGCTGGAGAAGATGCTGCCCCTGCAATTGGAGTGTTCGGTCATCGTGGCGCGTGGCGCGGATGGCACTTGCGTCAACTTGCCGGTGCAGCGCAATTTGCACCGCGACGGTATTTTGGTGGTGACTGAGGTTTACGATGGTAATCTGCCTGCAGCCCTTGTCAGTCGTGCAGTGGCTGCTGCAAAATCAATAGCAGGTGGCTTGCAATATGTAGGCGTGCTGTGCGTCGAATTCTTCGTGTTGGACGAATCCAACCCTGCTGCCGCAGGCTTGGGCGGTTTGGTTGTGAACGAGATGGCCCCGCGCCCGCACAACAGCGGCCACTACAGTATGGATGCCTGCGATGTATCGCAATTTGAGCTGCAAGTGCGCACGCTGGCAGGCCTGCCGCTGACCCAGCCGCGCCAGCACAGCCCGTCCATCATGCTGAATTTGCTGGGGGATATTTGGCCTGACCAGGGCGACGAGGCCGGTACGCCTGATTGGGCGAAGGTGCTGGCCCTTCCCGGCACGCATTTGCACCTGTACGGCAAATCCAAAGCCAGCAAGGGTCGCAAGATGGGCCATCTGAACGTCACCGGAGCCACGGTAGAGCAGGTGCGCGCCACGGCGCTGAACGCCGCGCGCATCTTGGGTATTGAGGCGTTTTAGGCCGCGACCATGATTTTGCCCGCCTACGTCTTTGCCGATGGTATGGAGCTTGCTCCTGATTCCATAGCTGCTTGCGCACAATCCATAAGGGCTGGTGGCCTGATGGGCTTGCCAACCGAGACAGTGTATGGGCTAGGGGCCGATGCGGACAACGTCACTGCCGTGGCGCAGATATTTGCCGCTAAAGGCCGTCCGGCAGACCACCCGCTGATCGTGCATGTGGCCGCGTTTGACGGCGGCATGTCGGGCGTGGCGCATTACGCGCAGCAGGTGCCGTCGTTCGCGCAGCAGCTGATGTCGGCGTTTTGGCCCGGGCCGTTAACGCTGATCGTGAAGCGGCGCGACGGTGTGGGCGCTGCCGCTGCCGGGGGCCAAGACTCCATCGGCCTGCGCTGCCCTTCGCACCCCGTGGCGCAAGCGCTGCTGACCGCGCTGCGCAAACCCGAAGGTGCCGACGCGGTGGTGTGGGGCATTGCCGCTCCCAGCGCCAACCGCTTTGGCCGCGTGAGCCCCACCACGGCGGTGCATGTGCAAAGCGAGTTTGCTGAGTTGGAGGTCAGCAGTGGCCAGCCTCTGCCCATTCTGGATGGCGGCCCTTGCACGCTGGGCATTGAGTCCACCATCGTGGATTGCACGCGCGGCGTACCCGTTTTACTTCGGCCTGGCTCCATCACCAGCGCGGAGATTGAGGCCGCTTGCGGTCGTAAAGTGCTATCAAATGAGGAGCTGCTTGCGCAGGATCAGCGAGGGCTGGAGGGTGAAAAGGCTTTAAATTCAGCACCCAAAGCGTCAGGCACTCTGGAGTCGCATTACGCGCCTAACGCCACGGTGCGACTGATGGACGCTGAGGCCTTGCAAGCGGCGCTGGACGTGTTGAATTTGGCTGGCAAAGACCTGCCCGGCACGGATAGCCCCAGCGACCCGGCTCAGGCCCGCCCCACCATTGCGGTGTACGCCCGCACCCACCTCAAATCCACATCCGCGAAAGTCATGCAGCGCAAGATGCCCACCGATGCGGCGGTGGCCGCGCATGAGTTGTTCTCGCTGCTGCGCGAGTTTGACGACGTGGGCGTAAAGCTGATCTGGGTAGAAACACCGCCGCCCGACTTGGCGTGGGACGGCGTGCGCGACCGTTTGCAGCGGGCTAGCGCTTAAGTAAAAAAAGCAGTCACTAGTAAGCTGTTTTTTTGTCAGGGCGACTACTTCGCTTTAGTAGGTTCAAGCTTTTTGATAAATTCAGAAGCTGCATCGAATGCGGCCTTGGCTTGTGCATGGCAGAACGGTGGCTCATAGACGCCGTGGTAGTTGCCGTAGTACGTTGCTGGGTCCTTGTAGAGAACCTTGCCGTAAGCGCCTTGTACGTAGGGATCTACATCCACAGAGGTGATGTTGGTCAGCTTGCGACTGTCAAAGTCGGCCTTCATGACGGTTTGATGAAGCGCGGGTGGGACCGTAGGGTCTCCGGCGCCACCGCAAAGCAGCACTTTGGATTTTGGATTCCATCCCAATAGGTCGTTCTTTTTTCCAGCCAAGTACAACGGGTTAGTGTCTTTGGTTTGTGCGTCAGTGATGAACGTGGATTGGAACAACGCGTCGCGCGCTTGGTTGGGTGTCTCACCAAGCATACCAGGCAGTTTTCCGGATGTGACTAAGGTGGTGTAGTCCAGTGTCGGGCTGGGCAGCAGGCTTTCAATGCCGGTAGCGTAGGCAGGTTTGAATGCCAAATTCACATCGGTGTACAGATTGCCATAAACTTTCTGCCATGCAGTTACCAAATAGGTGACAAAGAATTGGGTGCCAGCAATCGCATCGGTTGATTTGAATGAGCCTGACAGGTTGTAAGGCCCAGCCAAATGGGCTCCTGCAATTACGTTGATTTCAGCAGAGTTGTCGCGCTCAATAGCGCGGTGCGCCGCCATGGAAGCGTGCCCACCCTGTGAATAGCCAGCCAGCATGACATTACCAGACAGGGAGGCACCCACTGAAGACGCTGCATTGCGCGCAGCGCGAATCGAGTCAACGATGACGCTGGCCTCGGAATTTGCGTGCAGGTAGGGGTGATAGGCGTAGTCGGAGTCAGCAAAGCCAAGGTAATCGCTGGCAACCACTGCATAGCCCTTGGCTGCATACATGGCCAACAGCAAAAAGGTTTCACTATCGGCTGGGTTGGCAAGGGTTCTGGGTTTCTGAACGTCGGTGCCTTTGGCGTAGGCAATCAGGCCCGCTGGGCTGGTGCAACTTCCCGAGGGAACCAGCATCACGCCAGAAGAATTGGTCGCCTCACCACTGACGCCAATCGTTTTGTAGTTGAGCTTGACCACTTTGACTTCGCATGAGGCGGTGCCCGTCAAGGCCTGCAGACCGCTTCTTGACGTAATGGAGTCAATATAGCTAGCAGGCAATGTGGCCACAGTTGTTGCGCTGCCAATCAATTTACCCCGGTCCAGGGTTGCATCTAATCCTCCACCGGTGGCTGCACCGACGCGCAAGTCGTCGTGGGACTTACCAGCGGTTTTCAGTGCAGCTTGGAGTTTGTCCAAAATCACGTCGTCGGCATCGCCTACTTTGAAAGACCCTGTCATTAGGTCGCCCGATGGGGCGCTGCCCACAAGTGCAGTGATCTGATTCCGCGCGTAGGTCTTGGCCGCTGCCAAGCCGCTTTGAATGGTGCTGCCGGTTGCCGCATCAAAGGTGTCAAAGGCGTCAGCGGGACGGCCACCTAATGCCTTGGCAACCACTATGTCCGTCAGTGGCGTGACATTTATTTGCCCCGACGTAGTTGCAAAACTGTGCATGACGACGGAGCCTTTGGTAACCTGAATCAAGCAGGGAGCCTCTCTATCGCCGATTTTCAAATTAAAAGTTCCATCAGCACCCGTGGTTCCTGTGATGGGAGACCCAGTTGCGCACTTAGCGACTACCGCCGCATTGGCCATGGCAGCCCCTGTTGCCGCTAAGCCAAAAATGCTTGCTCCGTCTCCACCACCACCGCAAGCCGCGAGAAGGCTGACGACGGCTGCGCCTGTTGCTATGAGTTTGAGTTTTGACACAGTCCAGTCTCCAAGTTGGTCGAAAAAAAATAGAACGACCGTGTTATTTTTTGGATTCTAGAAAGCGGCTCTGATCATCAACATACGGATAAACCCCCTATGTGTCACATAGGTTACTTAATAGGCGGTGTCTTTCGCAGCCCATTCCACCAAGGCATCGATCGCCGGTCTTGCCGCATTCGCGTTGGCGTGGTTGATGATGGCTACCAAAATCTGGTTTTTGCCGCTAGGCGTGTGCACGTAGCCTGCCACGGCCACCACGTTGTTCAAGCTGCCAGTCTTCAGGTGGGCGCTGCCCAACGCGCGGGATTTGACGCGGCGCAGGGTGCCGTCCACGCCGCTGATGGGCAGGGACGCCATCAGTTCGGGCATGAGAGGGGAGCGGTAGGCGGTTTGCAGGAGTTTGCCCAGGGCTTGGGCGGTGATGCGCTCCTGGCGGGACAGGCCAGAGCCATTGTCTAAAACAGGTACGTCGTCTGTGCCGATGCGCTCACGCCACCAGCGTTGTACTGCGGCGCGGGATGACTCGAAACTGCCGGTGCCCAGCGTCAGAAACACCTGCTGGGCCATCACGTTGTTGCTGTATTTGTTGATGTCGCGAATCACCTCGGCCAGCGGTGCGGAGGTCACTTCAAACGCGGGCTTGCCCGCCGCAATGGTGGGCGGTGTGGTGCCATAGCGCACGGCGCCTGATAGTTTGCCGCCCATGTCTTGCCACAGGCCTTGTACTGCGCGCACGCTGTAGCTCTTGGGCTCGGCATAGGCCACAGGCCAGACTTTTTCGCCACAACTGGCCGGGTAGCTGCCGATAAAACGGATGCGGTTGGCATCTGAAAAATCTGCTTTCAATGTACCCCGGTAGTCGCCACATTCTCCTGCTGACAAGGGCAACACGGCCTGCATTTGCACACCGGCTAGCGGAGGGTCGAACTGCACATGGGCCGTGTTATCGGTGCGGTCGGGGGTGAAGGTCATCACCACCGATTTGTAGTTGATCAGCAGCGCGTCAGGCGCGGCGTTGTAGGGGCGCAGGGGCTCGCCGTCAAAGCTGGCGGGGTTGGCGTCGGGCAGGTCCAGCGCGCTGCGGTCCAGCACCACGTCACCCGCAATGGTGTGAATGCCCAGGCCCTGCACCCGGCGCAGCATCAGCCACAGGCGCTCCAACACCAGCTTGGGGTCGCCCTGGCCTTTGATGTACATGTTGCCAAACAGCGTGCCGTCGCGCACCGCGCCTTCAATGTAGATTGGCGTGCTCCAGCTGTAGGCCGGGCCCAGCAGGTCCAGCGCAGCGTAGGTGGTGACCAGCTTCATCACCGAGGCCGGGTTCATGGGCGCGCTGGTGCGGTGGGTCAGGCGCGGCGCGCTCTGGCCTTGGGCGTCCATCAGCAGCACAGTGATGGCGTCTAGCGGCACTTTGGCGCGGGATAACGCTGCCTGCACTTCTGCGGGCAGGGCCTGGGCACCTGCAGTTAGCCAAGGGCCAGAGAAAAAAAATGCAGCTAACGCGATGTTCCGCGAAGCGATGGGAGAGAGTTGCATACAGCCATTATCTTGAATGCCCATCTGCAGCCCTGCTTGCCATTCATACCTTGGGTGCGATCGTATTTTTGGGGAGCTATGGGTTGGCTTTGCGGTATGCGGCTAGCGCGCGTGCAAGGTCTTGGTACTCCTCGCATTGCCGGTTGCCGCAGATGCGTTCTAGGTCAGCCAGGTGCTGCTCCGCTTGGGCGGGCTTTTTGTCCATCAGGTAGGCCTCGCCGATGTACTCGTGCGCGCCTTTGTGCAGGGGGTTGAGTTTGAGGGCGATTTTGTAGTGCTCAAAAGCCTTGGCCAAGTCGGGTCGGCTTTGCTTGCGGTAGGTGTAGGCCAACAGGTTGTGGGCATCGGCGTTGGCGGGCTCGTCGCGCACTGCCACTTTTAGATCGTATTGGGCCTGGCTCCAGCCTTGGCGCTGTATGGCTTGCCTTGCAGAGGCCAGCCGCTCGTCGGTTGTGGGCTGGGTGATGGTGGGTGTGTCCGCACCAAACACAGGCAGTGCTGCCCCCAATGCCAAGGCAAAAACCAGTCTTTTCATCGCTATCTCCGTTTGTGGTGTTAGCAGCGTAGCGGATTCTGGGATTCTGAGTGGCGCATGGGGTTGTCATCCAATTGACATACGTGCAGGATAAAAAAGAGGGTGAAGCTCGCCGCCCGGCACAGCTGCAATATTATTTTTAGTGAGCACCACCATGGCAAAAGACTTTTCGTTAATGGAAGACAGCAACCGCTCTTCCAACCCCAGTATTTATGACGTGTCTGCCCCTTCACGTCGCACTATTTTGCGCGGTGGCTTAGGTGCTTTGGCCAGCAATTTTCTGGCACCTTTGAGTGCGATTGCTGGCGCTGCTGCAATGACGGGCTGCGCGTCCACCGGTATGGGTGGCAGCGCATTGATTGGTTTCAAAAGCGTTGGTATTTCTACCGCTGACACCATCACCGTGCCGACAGGCTACACCGTACAAGTGATTGCACCGTGGGGCAGCCCCGTGGGCATGTCCGGCGAAAACCACGCCTTTAAAGACGACGCCAGCAACACCGCAGCGCACCAAGAAACCCAACTTGGCATGCACCACGACGGCATCCATTACTTTGCCCAAGAGGGCTCCAAAAGTGGCCTGTTGGCGATGAACCACGAGTACGTGGACCACGGCTTGCTGTTTACCGACGGCCTGGCTACCTGGACTGCAGAAAAAGTGCGCAAGTCGCAAGCTGCGCACGGTGTTTCCATCATTGAAGTGGAAGATAAAGACGGCAAGTGGAGCGTGGTGAATCCATCCCCTTGGGCACGCCGCATCACGGCCAACACCCGCACCGAATTGAGCGGCCCGGCCATGGGCCATGCCATGCTGAAAACAGCCGCAGACCCCACTGGACGCGTGGTGCTGGGCACACTGAACAACTGCGCCAGCGGCATCACGCCCTGGGGCACGTACCTGACTTCTGAAGAAAACTTCATTGGTTACTTCAGCGGTGGCGAGACGCAAAACGCGCACGAAAAGCGCTGGGGCCTTAAGAAAGGCGGCGCTGGCTACCGCTGGCACGAGCATGACGCACGCTTTGATGCGGTTAAAAACCCCAACGAGCCCAACCGCTTTGGCTGGATTGTGGAAATTGACCCATCCAACCCCAGCTCCACCCCCATGAAGCGCACTGCCATGGGCCGTGGCGCGCACGAAGGCGCTACCGTGGCAGTCACCAAAGACAACCGCGCTGTGGTGTACATGGGTGAAGACTCCCGCTTTGAATACATCTACAAGTTTGTGAGCCGCGACGCCATCAAACCCGGTGGCGCAGCCGCCAATGCCACGCTGCTGGACCACGGCACGCTGTACGTTGCCAAGTTCAATGCCGACGGCAAGGGCCAATGGATTGCCTTGACCCACGGCCAAGGCCCACTGACCGCCGTCAACGGCTTTGCGGACCAGGGCGAAGTGCTGATCAAAGGCCGCCAAGCCAGCGACTTGCTGGGTGCCACCAAGATGGACCGCCCCGAGTGGATTGCTGTAGACCAGCAAGGCTGGGTTTACACCACCCTCACCAACAACAGCAACCGTGGTGGCGACAAGCAGCCCGGTGTAGACGCTGCCAACCCGCGTGTGAACAACACCCAGGGCAACATCATCCGCTGGAAAGAAGACGGCGACTTTGGTGCCACCTCTTTTGCCTGGAACCACTTCATCATGGCGGGAGACCCATCGCTGGAGCGCGCAGATGCCAAGGGCAACATCAAGGGCGATATGTTCTCGTGCCCCGATGGTTTGTGGGTCGATGGCCGTGGCGTACTGTGGATTCAGTGCGACATGTCTACCTCTGCTATGGGCAAGGGCGACTTGAAAAACTTTGGTAACAACATGATGTTGGCTGCTGACGTCAGCACCGGTGAAGTGCGCCGCTTCTTGGTAGGCCCCGCTGGCTGCGAGATCACCGGTGTCACCACCACACCGGATGGCAAAACCATGTTTGTGAACGTGCAACACCCCGGCGAGCCCGCCAACGAAACCAACGATCCGAAGAACCCTACCGCTGTGTCCAACTGGCCTGACAAAAAGTCCACCGGTCGCCCACGTTCCGCCACTGTAGTGATTCGCAGGGCAGACGGCGGCGTGGTGGGCACCTGAACTTCGCACCATAGACCTTGTCCCATAGCCCTCGGGCTGGGGGCGAGAGGCGGACTGCAGCAATGCGGTCCGCTTTTTTTATGTGCGCCGATAATTGGCCTATGCAACCCACTAACCCCGCTACCCGCTTCTCACCCAAAACTGTGGGCCTGATGGCGGCGGTGGTTACCGTGGTGATCTGGACCGCGTTTATTGTGATTGCCCGCGCCAGTGCCGACCCCGCGCGCGGCGGCGTTCTCAACCCGTTTGACATTGTGTATGCCCGCATTTTAGGTGCATCCATCATCCTCATGCCGTGGGGCTTTTGGCTTGGTGCGCGGGACAAAGCGCGGCGTTTGGAGACTGGCTTGACCACGTCAGCCACCGTGGGCAGCTCGCTGGGCGGATTGTCGCCACTGCCACTGGCCATGACCTTGAAGATTGGCGTGTTTGGCGGACTACTGTACGGGATGATTGCGTATAGCGGCTTTGTCTACGCTCCGGCGGCGCATGCGTCGGTGCTGATGCCAGGCAGCTTGCCACTGTGGACTGCGTTACTGGCCGTGTGGGTGCTGGGCGACCGCATTACCGCTGCGCGTGCCACCGGCCTGGCGCTGATTGTGGGTGGTGACTTGCTGGTAGGTGGTGCCAGCTTGCTGCACGCGCTGGACGGCAGCGGCGTATGGCGTGGCGATGTGTTGTTTGTGTGTGCGGCCATGGTGTGGTCTTCCTACAGCGTGCTGGTGCGCCGCTATGCGCTCGATGCCGTGCGCGCCACCATTGCCATTACCGCGCTGGCGTTTGTAACTTATGTGCCCATCTACACCGTGCTACTGCTGTTGAACTGGGTGCCCGGCAAAGTGCTGGTGGCCCCAGTGGGCGCGGTGGCGTTTCAGATGCTGATGCAGGGCGTGGGCTCGGTGGTGATCTCGGGCATCACGTTTACCAAGATGATTCAGCACTACGGCCCGGTGCGCTCTACCATGATCACCGCGCTGGTGCCCGGCTTGTCGGCTATTTCTGCTGCCATCTTTCTGGGCGAGCCCCTGCAGTGGAATTTGCTGGCTGGGCTGGCGTTGGTGACCTGCGGCATCCTTTTTGGGGTGCGAAAGGTGAGCGCAAATAGCCCCAATGGCACTCCTAAAAATATAGCTAGTAACCCATACACCACGGGCGCTAGCGGCTGATTTTATTGTAAATACATGAATATTCTCGCGTTTGATACCAGTACCGAAGTCATGTCCATTGCGGTTGGTAAAACCGGCGCTGTGACACAGCACTGGCTGCATACCGCCACCGGTGGGGCAAAGGCTTCAACCGGGCTGATTGCCGGTGTGATGAACTTGCTGAATCAGGCTGGCCTGGCACTTACCGATTTAGACTTCATCGCCTTTGGCGCAGGCCCCGGCTCATTTACCGGCTTGCGCACAGCCTGCTCTGTGGCGCAGGGGTTGGCGTTTGGTGCCGATGTGCCGGTGTTGCCGATTGACACGCTGCTGGCCGTGGCTGAAGAAGCGCGCTACACCGCGTGTGCTAATGCAAATGCTTTGCGATTGACCGCGCTGCTGGACGCCCGCATGGACGAGATGTATTGCGCCACTTACGACTTTGCGGATGGAGTATGGATGGAAGTGCAGGGCAGCCATTTGGTGCGGCCTGAAGCCTTTGCCTCAGAAGCTACCGGTGTAGCGCGGGTGCTGGCGGGCAATGTGTTCGCTGTATATGGTGAGCGCTTGGGCAGGTTGCCCGGCATTGCCGCACTGCCCACCGCTGCTGCCATGCTGCGCCTGGCGCCTGCCCTTGTTGCGGCTGGGAAAGCAGTGCCTGCGGACCAAGCCCTGCCGAGCTACATCCGTGACAAAGTCGCCAAAACCACAGCCGAGCGCATAGCCGAAAAAGCGGCTGCAATGCAGATGCCGTCTGTGGCATCAGGCGCGGCATAAGCGGCACAATATCGGCATGAACGCACGCCTGAAATCTATGGAAGCGCTGTTTGAGCCCCTGTTGGCCGACCGGCTGGACGAAGTCATGCGCGTAGAACAACGCACCTATGCCCACCCTTGGACGCGCGGCAACTTTATCGATGCGCTGCACTCCGGCTACCAGGCCCAAATGCTGATGGCCGATGGCCATGTACTGGGCTACTTTGTGGCCATGAAAGGTGTGGACGAAGTGCACCTGCTCAACATCACCGTAGCCCCTGAATTTCAGGGCCAAGGCTGGGCCCGCGTCATGCTGGACGCCCTGGACATCTGGGCGCGCGGCCAGCAAGCCGAGTGGCTGTGGCTGGAGGTGCGCGTGGGAAATGCGCGCGCCATGCAGGTATACGAGAGCCACGGCTACCGCCGCGTAGGCCAGCGTAAAAACTATTACCCAGCAGGCAGCGGCCAGCGCGAAGACGCGGTGGTCATGAGCCTGCGTTTGTGACCAACATGACCCTAGAACTGGACGCACGCCAACGCGCGATGCTGCAAGAAATGGGCGTGCACGTCTGGCTGCCCGGCACCGCGTTTGCCACCGTGCCTGCGGACACCCCGACCGAGGTGGCTGCTGTCGTAGCGCAAGCGCCCATGCGTACAGCCGCCTCGCACGTACCCGCCGCGTTGCAAGCGGCGGCTGCAAGGCCAGAGCGGCCCGCCGTTGTGCCTGTTGCCGCGCCTGCTGCTAAAGCACAGGCTGTCAATGCCGCCGCGTTGGACTGGTCTGCGCTGACTGACACCGTTGCCGCCTGCCAAGCGTGTGGCCTGTGCGCTGGGCGCAATAGCACCACACTGCTGGCCCCCACTGTGCAGCAGCAAGACTGGATGGTGGTTGGCGACCCGCCCGATGAAGACGAAGACCGCGCGGGCCAGCCCTTTGTGCAAGCCAGCGGCGTACTGCTGGACAACATGCTAAAGGCCGTGGGTGCCAGCCGAAGCGGTGCGGGCGCAGCCGGTGCCTATGTCACCAACGTCGTGAAGTGCCGCCCACCCAACGGCCGCATTCCACAGCTCGCCGAGCTGGCGCAATGCGCGGGCTATTTGCAGCGCGAAATTGCGCTGGTGCAACCCAAAATGATTGTGGCCATGGGTCGCTTTGCCAATCAGGTGCTGCTCAGTGGGCACCCCGAATTGGCGGCACAACCCTTGGGCAGGCTGCGCGGTACGGTGTACCAGTACCAAGGTGTGCCGGTGGTGGTGACCTACGCGCCCAAAGTGCTGCTGCGCGCGCCTGCCGACAAAGGCAAAGCCTGGGCTGATTTGTGCCTGGCTATGGACACGCTGGAGTCCTTGTGAAACTCACCGATGAACCAGGCCACTTGATTCGGCGTGCCCAGCAAATTGCAGTAGCCACGTTTCACGAAGTACACGGCCGCCACGTTACCCCCATCCAATATGCCATCTTGCGCACTCTGCATGAAACCCCGGGTGTTGACCAGGTGACTTTGGCGAACTTGGTCGCCCTAGACACGTCTACGGCCGCCGACATTGCAGCGCGGCTTGAGGCCAAGGGCTGGATCGTGCGCGAGGTTCTCCCTCGCCGTCAGCGCAGCTTGACACTTACGCCAGAAGGTCAATCTGTATTAGACGGCCTGCGCCCTAGGGTGCAGGCCATGCAGGAAACCCTAATGGGCAACATGGAGCCTGCAGAGCAGACGGAGTTCTTGCGCCTACTGCGCAAGTTTGTGCATTTTCAGGGATAGTTTTTAGACGGTAGTGGCATTGGACGCTGCGTCGAGAACCGCCGAGAGATCTGTCTCCAGCATTTGCACCTTGAGTGGTTTTATCGGCTGTTGCAAGAACCTAAACGCTTGGCCCAACGGTACTCGGTCGACATCGTTCGTTTTTTGTTTTTATGTCTTCGATATCAGCGAGGCCAAATTGGTAGTCTTGATGCTTTGCCGAACAGACTCTAAGTAGGTCCTCAGCGTTGGCTCATTCGTCAGGCCAATAGCAGTCTGGTAAGCGCTATCAGCCAGCGCGTTAGAGGCCTCGCCAGTGAGTAGAAGCAAATGCCCTCTGGCCACCCACCAGGGCTGAAAGGCCTTGGTGATGGCTGCATCCATTTGGTCCAATTGCTGCAAGCCGCCTGCTGCATCACCGGCCTCACCCATGGCCACAGCTCCGGCGACTAAAGCCCCTTGTGTACAAAAGTGCGCATTGATCTGCCGGTAAATCTGGTCTATTCCAGCCCAAGGAGTTTTGCCGATAAACAGGCGGTGGCTGTGCGCTGATTGCACCGCGGCTTCCAGTTGAAACGGGCCGGGTTTTCGTTGCTGCGCGGCCACCCACAGCAGTTGGTCTGCGCGGATGATGGTGTCGCGATCCCACAAGCCCATATCTTGCTGTGCCAATGGGATGAAACCACCGTCTGCATTCCGCTGAGCAGGTCTGCGTGCAGTGCAAAACATCATCAGCGCCAGCAGCCCTTGCGCTTCCGGCTCGTTAGGGAGCAGGTTGCACACGATATTGCACAGAAAAATGGCTTCATTCTTCAGGTCTGCAATATGCGCCTCTGCGCCGTCGATGGCATCAACGCTCAGCCCGAATGCGCCGTAAATGCTCTCCAATACACAACCGAGTCGCGCAGGTAGATCATGAAGTTCCGGTTCTTCAAAGCGTATACCGGCATCGCGAATTTTTTGTTTCGCGCGTACCAGCCGCTGCGCGAGCGCGGTGGGTGAAAGCAGCAGTGCAGAGGCCATGTCCGCCACCTGTAGCCCCAATACGGTTTGAAGCATCAATGGGATGCGAATTTTTTCGTCGATGGCAGGGTGTGCGCACACGAACATGAGCTTGAGGCGCGCATCCGGCACCACCGGGGCATCGGCTTGCATTTCGTCCTGTTCTAGAAGAGCCGTTATTGCCGGGTCAAACCGCACTTGGTCGTGACGGGCAATTTGCAGCAGTTGCCGTTTGGCTACCGTTAGCAGCCATGCATCGGGCGCATCGGGCACGCCAGTTACCGGCCACACTTCCAGTGCCTTGAGCAGTGCATCGCCCATAGCGTCTTGTGCGGCCGCAATGTCCCGCCACTGCCACGCAAGGTAGGACACCAGTCGTCCGTACGATTCCCGGGCTGCCAGCTCAGCAGCCCGGTGTGTTGCGGCCGTTGTGGGCGCTGGCGTGCGCACCTAGGCTGGGGCGGACATCACCAACACCGGGCGAACCTCGGTGGAGCCCGTAGTTGCATTGGGGCTGCGTGCGGCCCACTCCAAAGCATCGTCCAAACTGGCCACTTCGATGATGAAGTAGCCGCCCAGGTGCTCTTTGGTGTCGGCATAGGGGCCATCATGGATGACGCGCTTGCCGTTGCGCATTTGCACCTGAGTGCCATTGTGTGGCTCTTGCAGCCCATTGCCGTGCACCACGATACCCGCTTGGCCCATGGCGCCGACATAGGCATTCCAGGCGCCCCAGTAGGCGGGCGCGGCTTCGGGATTGGCCCGTTGGGCGACGTCGGCAGCGGTTTCTTTAAAAATAAGCATGAATTGCATGATTTTTCCTTGGTTGAACTAGGGGTTAGATTTTTTGATCTGGGTCACGGATACCCAGAGTAGTCCGGCGGCAATTGCCACCACCGTGGTCAGAATTGCCACTTGAGGAGAACCGAACGCTGCAAATACGCCTTGGGTGATGTCCCCGATATAGAGGCCTATATAGGCCACCAATGACGCCACAAACACCGGGGTCGCCAAGCGTTTGCGCAGCAATAGCAACACGCTGCCCATCGTGCCGCCAAACACCCCCACCGCAAACGCGATGGTCATCCACGCTGGCAAGCCCACGTAAAGCTCGGCTTGTTCTTTGGTAAGTCCCTTGGCCATAAAATTGTCAACGGTTCCTTGAACGGTGGGCAGGAACTGAATGATTCCAAAAATGTTCCAGGCCAAACCGAAAAACGCTGCCAGCCAGAACCACTTGGGCACTGCGGACTTTGAGCTGGTGGTGCTCATGTTTTTAATCTCCTTAAGTAAAGGCCTTGGCATTATTGCCATGGCTCAACAAGCAGATGTTTGAGCCCAAGGCCAATCGACACGCAGAACACATTTTTTCATTTTTTGAAAAAAATGCATTCGTTCGGTAGCAAACCTAGGGTAAACACTAAATTTTCTCCACTTCACCTTTTAAGTCTTATCAATACAATTCACTCATTCAGCATGCTGAATGTAAATTGGAGTAACCCATGACTTTCCCTAAAAACGCTTGGTACGTGGCCTGCATGCCGCATGAGATTGACGCGAAGCCCTTGGGGCGCAAGGTGTGCGGCGAGAGCATCGTGTTCTACCGCGCTGCCGAGGGTAAAGTGGCTGCGCTGGAGGACTTTTGCCCGCACCGTGGCGCGCCGCTGTCCCTGGGTTATGTCTCTGAGGGAAAGCTGGTGTGCGGCTACCATGGACTGGAGATGGGCTGCGAGGGCAAAACCATCGCCATGCCGGGCCAGCGCGTAGGGGGTTTTCCGTGCATTCGCAGCTACCCGGTCGTGGAGCGTTATGGGTTTGTCTGGATTTGGCCTGGGGATGCTGCCAAGGCTGATCCGGCCACCATTCAGCACATGGACTGGTACGAGAACCCGGAGTGGGCCTATGGGGGGGGGCTGTTTCACATTGCCTGCGACTACCGCCTGATGATCGACAACCTGATGGACCTGACGCACGAAACCTATGTGCACTCCACCAGCATTGGTCAGAAAGAGATTGACGAAGTGCCCTGCAAAACCACGATTGATGGCGACATCGTGGTCACCAGCCGGTTCATGACCGGAATAGAGGCTCCTCCCTTTTGGAAAATGGCCCTGCGGGGCAATAATTTGGCCGATGACGTGCTGGTAGATCGCTGGCAAATCTGCCGTTTTACACCCCCCAGCAGCGTGAACATTGAGGTGGGTGTGGCGCATATGGGCCATGGCGGCTATGACGCGCCCAACGATAAAAAGGCCTACAGCGTGGTGATTGACTTCATCACCCCTGAGACCGAGACATCGATCCACTACTTCTGGGGCATGGCGCGCAAGTTCAACCCCAATGACAAGGCGCTGACTGCCACCATACGCGAAGGCCAAGGCAAGATATTTACCGAAGACCTGGAGATGCTAGAGCGCCAGCAAAAGAACTTGTTGGCACATCCCACCCGCAGTATGTTGAAGCTCAATATCGATGCCGGTGGTGTGCAATCGCGCAAGGTGCTGGAGCGCTGGATTGCGCAGGAGCAAGGGGCATAAACGAGGCGTCTACTGCTTACTGTATGTGCCCGTTAAACTTGGGCCATGACCTTTCTAGACCAGCTGCGCACCGCCGAGCGCCAAAACGGCTCCCTGTTATGTGTGGGGCTGGACCCAGATCCGGCCAAATTCCCCGCTGGCATGAAAGGCGACGCCAGCAAGATTTTTGACTTTTGCGCCGCCATTGTGGATGCCACTGCCGACCTGGTAATTGCATTCAAACCGCAAATTGCCTACTTTGCTGCCCACCGCGCCGAAGCGCAGCTGGAGCAGTTGATGGAACACATGCGCCGCACCGCGCCGCAGGTGCCCATCATTCTGGATGCCAAGCGCGGCGACATCGGCAGCACCGCCGAGCAATACGCGATTGAAGCCTTTGAGCGTTATGGCGCGGACGCGGTCACGCTGTCGCCCTTTATGGGGTTTGACTCGGTGCAGCCGTATTTGAAGTACCACGGCAAGGGCGCTTTTTTGCTGTGCCGCACGTCTAACCCCGGCGGCGACGACTTCCAGCCGCAGCACCTGATGGACCTGCCCGGCCAGCCACGCCTGTACGAGCACATTGCCGCGCTGGCCCAGGGCCCTTGGAACCTGAACGGCCAGTTAGGTCTGGTGGTTGGTGCAACTTACCCCGCCGAAATTGAGCGGGTGCGTGCTGTGGCCCCATCGGTACCGCTGCTGATACCCGGCGTGGGCGCGCAGGGCGGTGACGCGGTGGCGACTGTCAAAGCGGGCTACAGACGGACTGTAGGTACAGGCAGCGCAGGTGGCGACACTACGGCACCGATTGTGGTGAACTCCTCGCGGGCCATTTTGTATGCCTCGCAAGGTGCAGACTTTGCCTCCGTGGCGCGCCGCGAGGCTACCAAAACTCGTGATCAGCTAGAAGCTGCCAAGCATTAAGTGCTATTAAATTAATAGCTACAAATACATAGTAGACGGGCGCTAGCAGCCTATTTTTTCTAAAAATAAGGGGTTTGCCGCATGATTGACCTGTACACCGCAGCCACCCCCAATGGGCACAAAGTGTCCATTGCCCTGGAAGAACTGGCACTGCCCTACACCCTGCAGGTGCTGGACCTGTCCAAGGGCGAGCAAAAGCTGCCTGCCTTTCTGGCCATCAATCCCAATGGACGCATTCCAGCGATCGTGGACCGCGCTGAAACGCCGGATGAAGAAGACTTTGCGGTGTTCGAGTCAGGCGCGTGCCTGATTTACCTGGCCGAGAAAACCGGGCGACTCATGCCCACGGATGTGAAAGGCCGTTCCCGCGTTCTCCAGTGGCTAATGTTCCAAATGGGTGGCATCGGGCCGATGATGGGTCAGGCCAATGTGTTTTACCGCTACTTCCCCGAAAAACTGCAACCCGCCATTGACCGTTACCAAGGCGAAAGCAAGCGCCTGTTCCGCGTGATGGATGGCCACCTGAAAGACCACGAATACCTGGCTGGCGACTACTCCATTGCCGACATTGCGAACTGGGCCTGGGTGCGCACGCACCGCTGGTCGGGCGTGGAGGTGGACGACCTGCCGCATCTGCAGCGCTGGCTAGCCGCCATCCGTGCACGCCCTGCAGTGCAAAAGGGCATTGAGATGCCGCCTTCTAAGGTGGACCTCACGCGCGATGGCGAGGAGCAGGCCAAAAAGTTCTCCGAGCAAGCCCGTACCATGGTGGAAATGGGGCAGTCCCGTAAGGAAGGCGTTTGAACATGAAGCTCTACATCGCTCCCCGCGCGCCAAGCCCTAGGCGCGTCACTATGTTCATGGTGGAAAAGAACATCAGCAATATTGATCTGGTCAACGTGGACCTGAACGCGCAGGAACACAAAGGCGAGGTCTTCCGTGCCAAAAGCCCGCTGGCTAAGGTGCCCGCGTTGGAACTCGATGACGGCCGTGTGCTATCT
>JBEANP010000019.1:0-17731 GCA_041165385.1 Pseudomonadota bacterium
CTAGAAAAATTAGCCCCCTCGGGGGGGGCAGCGACCCGCGCAGCGGTGGAGCGTGGGGGCCTGATCAGGCAGCGGCAGAAAAAGCGGCGTAGCTGGTTTCGTCCATCAGCGCGTCCAGCTCGGCAGGCACAGACAGCTTGACTTTGAAGAACCAGCCCGCACCCAGTGGGTCGGTGTTGGCCAGCGACGGGTCGTCGCGCAGGGCTTCGTTCACCTCGGTGATGGTGCCAGTCACTGGCATGTACACATCGGCTGCGGCCTTGACCGACTCCACCACACCGGCTATGGCTTTGGCGTCAATGGCTGCGCCTACCTCGGGCAGTTCGACAAACACCACATCGCCCAGCGCGTCTTGCGCGTGGTGGGTAATGCCTACGGTGGCAACGTCGCCGTCAATGCTGAGCCATTCGTGGTCGGGGGTGTACTTGATGGACATAGAGAACTCCTAAAAAACGTGAAATTAAATTGAATAAAAACCAGAAACCAGAAACCAAAATTCGAACCTGCCAGCACGCACTTTATCCGCTGGCGAAAGGTTTGCCGCGGGGCTGTGCCTCCAGGGCAGTGGGATTAGCCCCGGTAATACCGGGTGGGCACAAACGGCATGGCACTCACCACCATCGGCACGGGTTTGCCGCGCACGATGGCGACCACTTGGGTGCCCAGTGCGCTGAACTCAGGGTCCACGTAGCCCATGGCAATGGGCTTGTCGATGGTGGGGCCGGGTAGGCCGCTGGTGACTTCGCCAATACGGTTGCCGTTACCGTCTTGCAGCTCGGTGTGGTCACGCACGGGTATGCGCTCCAGAGCAATCAACCCCACACGCTTTTTGGAGCTATTTTTAGAATCATTTTGGCCTGTAGCGCCCGTGGATTCTGCGTATGCAGCTAGTATTTTTGTAGCACCTGGAAAGCCGCCTTCGCGTGCGCCACCTGCTCTGCGCACCTTTTGCATGGCCCACAAGAGGTTGGCTTCTACCGGGTTGGTGGTGGTATCAATGTCGTTGCCGTAAAGGCACAGGCCCGCCTCCAGGCGCAGCGAGTTACGAGCACCCAAGCCAATCGGTTTGACTTCGGGCTGGGCTAGCAGGGCGCGGGCCAGTGTGTCGGCGTGGTCGTTGTGCACCGAAATTTCAAATCCGTCTTCGCCGGTATAGCCGCTGCGGGTGAGAAACACCTCAAACTGGTGCGCGTTGACGCCGGTGTCGATCGTTACTGTGAAATTGCCACCAGTCATAAACACCAGCTTTTCTATGCCCGGTGCTAGGCGGGAGAGGGCGGCCACTGCTTGTGGGCCTTGCAGTGCCAGCAATGCGTAGTCGGGCATGGGGATGACTTGGCAGCGGTGGCCAATCTTTTCCTGAATATGCGCAATGTCGCCAACTTTGCACGCGCCATTAACGATCACAAAAATCTCGTCGCTGCCTTTGTTAAAAAACATCAAGTCGTCAATGATGCCGCCATCGTTATTGAGCAGCAGTCCGTAGCGCTGTTTGCCGACTGGTAGGTCAATAACGTCTACCGGCATCAGGCTTTCGAACGCGGCGGCTGCGTCGGGACCGACCAAGCGCAACTGGCCCATGTGCGATACGTCAAACAGGCCCGCTGCTGTACGCGTGTGGTGATGCTCTGCCATCAAGCCTGCGGGGTATTGCACCGGCATGGAATAGCCGGCAAAGGGCACCATGCGGGCACCGAGTTCGATGTGCAGGGCGTTCAGGGGCGTCGTTTTGAGCGGTGAGGTGATGAGGGTTTCAGTGGCGGACATAGCGGCAACCTAATTTGGCCAAGCGCAAGGCGCTTGAGGGGCAAGACAAAACCCGAAGCGCGCGCATTGCTGCGCACGCCCGGTGCTGCCCCCGCTGTCCGCTTTACCTGAGAGATTCGCCGGGCCTGCGTGCACCTTGTTTTGACAAAATGCGCAGACTGCGGGTTGCTCCTTCGGTGGGTTGCAGGCTACGGTGATCGCAGTGCAACCTCTCTCCAGTGGGGTGTCGTTTAAGAATGCAAGCACTCTAAAACGCGTGTCAGTCCTTTGTGCCTGAGCGTTCAGACCGCTGCAATCAGCCGTCCTGCGCCTTCGGCGGCCACCCTTGGGTGGCTCTCTCCTGACGAATTTGGATTCTAAACTACTACATCCCCGCGTAATTCGGCCCACCGCCTCCTTCAGGCGTCACCCACACAATGTTTTGGGTTGGGTCTTTGATGTCGCAGGTCTTGCAGTGCACGCAGTTTTGCGCGTTGATCTGCAAGCGTTCGGTGTTGTCTTCGTTTTTCACAAATTCATACACGCCAGCTGGGCAATAGCGTGCTTCAGGACCGGCGTATTGGGTCAAGTTAATGTTCACTGGCACCGACGCATCTTTGAGCGTCAAGTGCGCTGGCTGCTGCTCTTCGTGGTTGGTGTTGCTGATAAACACGCTGCTCAGGCGATCAAACGTGAGCTTACCGTCAGGCTTGGGATAGACGATGGGCCTGCACTCGGCTGCGGGTTTTAGATATTGGTGATCTGCTTTGTCGCGGTGTAGCGTCCACGGAATATGACCACGCAGAACAAACTGCTCAAAACCATTCATTAGCGTGGCAGTGGTCAGGCCGTACTTGAACCAGTTTTTAAAGTTGCGGTCTTTGTTTAGCTCGGTGTGCAGCCAGCTTTTCTCAAACGCTTCGGGGTAAGCACTCAGCTCGTCGTGTTGGCGTCCGGCCACTACCGCGTCATAGGCTGCCTCTGCTGCTTGCATGCCGGTTTTAATAGCCGCGTGACTGCCTTTGATGCGACCCACATTCAAATAACCCGCATTGCAGCCCACCAGTGCGCCGCCAGGGAACACGGTTTTTGGCAGTGAGTTGATGCCGCTGGCATTGATGGCACGCGCGCCATAAGACAGGCGCTTGGCATTCACTTCACCCTTGGCGTTCTCGAAGTAGTAACGCACGTTGGGGTGGGTTTTCCAGCGCTGGAACTCTTCAAACGGGCTCAGATAGGGGTTGCTGTAACCCAGGCCGGTGACGAAGCCTACCGCTACTTTATTACCTTCAAGGTGGTACAAAAATGCGCCACCGTAAGTGTCGCTTTCCATGGGCCAACCGGCGGTGTGCATGACAAAGCCGGGCTGGTGACGGCTGGGGTCAATCTCCCACAGCTCTTTGATACCGAGGCCGAAGCTTTGCGGGTCGCGGCCTGCGTCAAGCTTGTATTTGGCAATGAGCTGTTTGCCCAAGTGGCCACGCGCGCCCTCAGCAAACACCGTATATTTACCCAGCAGCTCCATGCCTAGCTGAAAGCTTTCCATAGGCTCGCCGTCTTTGCCTACACCCAGGTTACCGGTGGCTACGCCCCGGACCGAAGGTAGGCCCCCGTTCTTAGATCCATCGTCGTTGTAAAGCACTTCCGCAGCAGCGAAGCCGGGGAAAATTTCAACGCCTAAAGCTTCGGCTTGTTCAGCCATCCATTTGGTTACAGCACCCAGGCTAACGATGTAGTTGCCGTGGTTGTGTGCAAACGGGGGCAGCAGCATGTTGGGTACGCGAAAAGCAGATTTTTCACCCAAAAAAACGTAGGCGTCGTCAGTCACGGGTTGGCTCAAGGGGGCGCCCAGCTCTTTCCAGTTGGGTATCAGCTCGGTCAGGGCCTTGGGATCCATGATGGCGCCGGACAAAATGTGCGCACCGGCTTCAGAGCCTTTTTCTAAAACAACGACAGAAATATCGGTGCCTTTTTCTGACGCCAGTTGTTTCAAACGAATTGCCGTGGCTAAGCCGCCAGGGCCACCACCCACAACCACCACGTCGTATTCCATGGATTCGCGCGGGCCGAATTGGGCCAAGATGTCGTCGTTGGTCATAGGTGTCTCGTCGGTTAAAAAGTGCTCTGATTTTATTCACGAATAAGCACAAGCGAACGCCCGTTCTTTTTTGTCAGCGGCGAGGTGAATAATTCAGATGTGGGTTTTGTAAACTAAATAGCCGCTAGCCCTTATTGATAGGGCGAAAGCTGCTATTTATTTAATAGCATATTAGGGCTATTTCGGTGCCAACCGAATAGCGCCATCCAAGCGAATGACTTCGCCATTGAGCATGTCGTTCTCGAAAATATGCTTTGCCAGCTTGGAATAGTCTTGGGGCGTGCCCAAACGTGATGGAAATGGTACAGCCGCTGCCAAAGAGTCTTGCACTTCTTTGGGCATGCCAAACATCATGGGGGTACCAAAAATGCCAGGGGCAATCGTCATATTGCGAATGCCGTTACGTGCCAAATCACGAGCAATAGGTAAGGTCATGCCGACAATGCCGCCTTTTGACGCACTGTAGGCAGCTTGGCCAATTTGACCATCGTAGGCGGCCACAGACGCGGTAGAAATCATCACGCCGCGCTCGCCCGTGGATTCGGGTTCGTTCTTGCACATTGCATCGGCGGCCAAGCGAATCATGTTGAAGCTACCTACCAAGTTTACGGTGATGCATTTGTTGAATGTGGACAGTGCGTGCGCGCCGTTCTTGCCAACGGTTTTTTCCCCAGGGGCAATACCTGCACAGTTAACCAAACCCATGAGCTTGCCCATGGAAACCGCTTGGTCAACAACGGCTTGGCCATCGGCCTCACTGCTAACGTCACATTTCACGAAAACACCACCAATTTCCTTCGCGATGGCTTCGCCTTTTTCAACTTGCATGTCGGCAATAACGACTTTGCCGCCGTTGGCCGCCAGCATGCGCGCTGTCCCTTCGCCTAGCCCCGACGCGCCACCAGTCACGATAAATACTTTGCCTGCGATGTCCATGAGTTCACTCCTAGGTTGAGATAAATTAGATTGACGTTTACGTAAACGTCAATTATTACCGACGTCAACAACGCACTTGTCCTTGGCTCGGCGGTGCAGAAGCCAATTTTTTGCTGCTATACTCGTAATCTCGAATATGTAGGCGCATAGCTCAGCTGGTTAGAGCACCACCTTGACATGGTGGGGGTCGTTGGTTCGAGTCCAATTGCGCCTACCAAACTTCATTCGACTGCTCCTAGGGTAATCCTAGGGTTTTTGCAGCAGTCTATTCCCTATGATGCGCTGCACTGCAATACACTTTCGGCTAACCGCTTAGCCGACTTAGGCCGCAATGCAAAAAAAAACACTTCCCGATACAAGTCCGCTCGAACGGGTGATCAAGAAATATCCAAATCGCCGTCTGTACGATACGGATACGTCAAGCTACATCACCTTGACGGAAATCAAGCAATTGGTTATGGGCAGCGAGCAATTCGTGGTTCGTGATGCCAAGACGAGTGAGGATTTGACGCGGAGCATATTGCTGCAAATCATCTTGGAAGAAGAAGCCAACGGCTCCCCTATGTTCACCGTGCCGGTTCTGTCCAACATTATTCGGTTTTATGGCCACGCCATGCAAGGAATGATGGGCGGTTATCTTGAGAAAAACATGCAAGCCCTTATGGACTTGCAAGCGCCTATGGTTCAAGGCGTGATGGGTGCCAATGTGTTTCAGCAAATGCAGGAACATATGCACAAGCAGACCGAACAATTTTTGGGCACCTTTGGCATTAAGCGCTAGTTGCCCCTACCTGTCCGACATGTGTGTCGGCGTAATTTGATATGACCGACATCACTACTATTTTTCCCGCCACTGCTGTGGCGCCCAAGGTGGGGTTTGTGAGTTTGGGTTGTCCCAAGGCACTGACTGACTCTGAATTGATATTGACGCAACTCAGCGCCGAGGGCTATCTCACCTCCAAGACATTCCAGGGTGCCGACCTTGTGATCGTAAATACCTGCGGATTTATTGACGAAGCGGTTAAAGAAAGCCTAGACACTATTGGCGAAGCGCTGGCTGAAAATGGCCGCGTGATTGTTACGGGGTGCTTAGGTGCAAAGTCGGCCGAAGATGGTGGCAACCTGATTCTCAAAATGCACCCAAAGGTGTTGGCAGTAACAGGGCCGCATGCCACCCAAGAAGTGATGGATGCGGTGCATCTGAATTTGCCTAAGCCGCATGACCCATTTTTGGATTTGGTGCCCAACGGATTTGGTGTCGCAGGTATCAAACTCACACCCAGGCACTTCGCCTATTTGAAGATCAGTGAAGGCTGCAATCACCGCTGTACGTTCTGCATTATTCCGTCGATGCGTGGTGACTTGGTGTCCCGCCCCATTGGAGATGTGTTGACAGAGGCACGCGCCTTGTTTGAAGGTGGCGTCAAAGAGCTTTTGGTAATCAGTCAAGACACATCGGCCTATGGCGTGGACGTGAAGTACCGTACTGGCTTTTGGGATGGCAAGCCTATAAAAACACGCATGCTGGAGTTGGTGCAGCAATTGGGTGACTTAGCAGAACCCTACGGTGCTTGGGTGCGCTTGCACTATGTGTACCCCTATCCCAGTGTGGATGCGATCATTCCGTTGATGGCGACCGGGCGCGTACTTCCCTATCTTGACGTACCTCTTCAGCACAGCCATCCGGATGTGTTGAAGCGCATGAAGCGCCCAGCCAGTGGGGAGCGCAATCTAGAGCGAATTCAAGAATGGCGCGAAGCCTGTCCTGAACTGGTGATTCGAAGCACTTTTATCGCGGGCTTTCCTGGGGAAACAGAGGAAGAATTTGCACATTTGCTGGACTTTATTCGCGAGGCTGAAATCGATCGAGCAGGTTGTTTTGCATATAGCGCGGTGAACGGTGCGACTGCTAATGAGCTGCCTGGCATGTTGCCCATTGAGCTGAGAGAAGAACGCCGAGCGCGTTTTATGGCGGTGGCTGAAGAAGTATCTGCTGCGAGACTTCAGCGCCGTGTAGGGTCGATCATGCAAGTGCTGGTTGATGCTGCGCCAGGAATGGGTAAAAAAGGCGGTGTGGGCCGAACCTATGCGGATGCGCCAGAGATTGACGGTGTGGTGCGTTTGTTGCCGCCAGAGAAGATCAGCAAGACATTGAAAGTCGGGGAATTTACCAAGGCGCGCATTGTGAGTGCACAGGGCCACGATTTGGTCGCGATTCCTATTTGACAGCGCTTTTTGTCTGCACGTTCACGGTGCGGTGTTTCATGAATAAATCAATAAAAAAGCCGCTAATAAATTAGCGGCTTTCAATATCTATATTACCATTGTTGGTGCCCAGAAGAGGACTCGAACCTCCACGATGTTACTCGCTAGTACCTGAAACTAGTGCGTCTACCAATTCCGCCATCTGGGCATCTCAGGAAAGAGAGAAATTATATCAAACATTTAAGCCAAACCAGCGGCTTGCTGGACGAAGTAGACGGAATAGTCCAAGGTCATCGTGATGGTCATGGATTCGTGTCGCGTGACGACGGTGCGCACGACATCTACTTACCCCCCAATGAAATGCGGGCGGTATTGCACAAGGATAAGGTCAAAGTGCGCATTGTGCGGAGTGATCGCAAGGGGCGCCCAGAAGGCCGTGTTTTGGAAATTGTTGAGCGCTCCAAGCAGCCCATCATCGGTCGCTTGCTGCAAGAGAGTGGCATGTGGTTAGTCGCTCCAGAGGATAAGCGATATGGGCAGGATGTGCTCATTCCTAAAGGTGCCACAAATGTTGCGAAAGTAGGGCAAGTCGTTGTTGTCGAACTGGTAGAACCCCCCGCTCTATTTGGACAGCCTGTGGGTCGCATTAAAGAGGTGCTGGGAGAAGTAGACGACCCAGGCATGGAAATTGAAATTGCAGTGCGCAAATACAGCGTCCCACACGTGTTTTCTGAAGCCTGTGTTGCGTTGGCAAGGACATTGCCAGATAAAGTGCGTCCGCAAGACCGCGCCGACCGGGTTGACCTTACTGATGTGTCTTTGGTTACCATCGACGGTGAAGACGCGCGCGACTTTGACGATGCGGTGTATTGCGAACCAAGCACCAAGGGACGGGGAAAGAGCGCCCTCAAAGGATGGCGTTTGTTGGTTGCCATCGCGGATGTGAGTCACTATGTGCAGACAGGGTCTGCCATTGACATTGACGCCTATGATCGCGCAACGAGCGTTTACTTTCCGCGTAGAGTCATTCCCATGCTTCCAGAGAAGCTGTCGAATGGGTTGTGCTCGCTTAATCCTGAGGTGGAGCGTCTTTGCATGGTGTGCGATATGTTCGTTACCGAAAACGGCGAAGTAAACGCATATCAGTTTTACCCAGCTCTCATGTGGAGCCACGCACGGTTTACTTACACCGAAGTGGCTGCCATTTTGGGTAACACGCGCGGGCCTGAGGCCTTGAAGCGAAAAGAGCGCATTGAAGATTTGCTCAACTTGCACGGGGTGTTTCAAGCGCTACAAAAGTCGCGGCAAAAACGCGGTGCGGTTGATTTTGAGACGACCGAGACACAAATTGTGTGTGATGAAAACGGACGTATCGAAAAAATTGTTCCTCGAACACGGAATGTGGCGCACCGAGTCATTGAAGAAGCCATGTTAGCTGCGAACGTGTGTAGCGCAGACTTTATTGCACAGGGCAAGCATCCTGGATTGTTCCGCGTACATGAAGGACCAACACCTGAGAAGAAAGAAATACTGCGCAATTTCCTCAAGACTTCTGGTGTCGGTATGACCATTAGTGACGACCCGTCACCTGGGGAGTTCCAGGCAATCGCTAACGCCACTAAAGAGCGACCAGACGCACCACAGATACATTCGATGTTGCTACGGTCAATGCAGCAGGCGATTTACACGCCAATCAATAGTGGCCACTTTGGGCTGGCATTTGATGCCTACACTCACTTCACAAGTCCTATTCGTCGTTATCCGGATTTGCTAGTGCACCGGGTAATCAAAGCCATATTGACCAAGAGCAAATACCAGCTCCCAACCTTGCCCACCCCTGGGGAGGCTCATGCTAAGTTGGCTAGGCGTTTGGAGAAGGGGCTGTCCTCTAAGGTTGCTCAACCTGCATTGGCGCCTAAGAAGGCGAATGCAACAAATATTGCTTGGCAAGCGGCTGGTTTGCATTGCAGCGCAAATGAACGACGTGCTGACGAAGCCAGTCGTGACGTTGAGGCATGGCTGAAGTGCAAATACATGCGCGAGCATTTGGGTGAGGAATATGGTGGGGTTGTTACGTCTGCGACCAGTTTCGGGATCTTTGTGACACTTGATGCTATGTATGTTGAAGGCTTGGTCCACATTACGGAGCTGGGTGGCGAATACTTCCGGTTTGATGAGGCGCGCCAAGAGCTTCGCGGTGAACGCACAGGTACTCGTTACGCAATAGGTTCGAGGGTATTAATTCAAGTGAGCAGAGTGGATTTGGATGGCCGTAAGATCGACTTTAGACTTGTCACCGAGTCTGAGGGATTGCATGGACGGGGCACATTCGACAAATCGCCTATGCGTGAAGTTAAGCCACGGGCAGATGTTGGTGATCGATTTGAAGATGGCTTGCGTTCACGCGCACTCTCTTCATCCAAGCCCGACGGGCTTAAACGCAAATCCAAGCCAGCACAAAAGCCCTTAGCGGGCGTTCCACATACCCTTGGAAAATCAAAATCACTTGCTAAAAAAACGACAAAGAAACGCCGCTAGTGGAGTGGTCTGCCAAATTTTCTAGTCATATCGAGGCTTTAGAGATCTAAGTGCGGAGTCTAAGTCGGACAAATTTTGTTTAAAAATCGTACGACTTTTATTAAAGCTTGGCATGCGTATACAAGCGTTGATGTTCAAACACCGATTGATTGCTGCTGATCATCAGAATCTGACTTGGCTGAGGAGCGGTTCATCCGCACGGCAAAACATGCTACACTGTACGGCTGTATTGCAGGCGACTTTTGCCTGCAGCAGATAACAATCACAAACTGACCACATAAGGTGCTGCAACATAAATGCATATATGCTTTTGTGGTGCGGAAATTGGGTCAGATTTAAGAATTAACCTTTGAGAAAAAATATGGCAATAACAATGCGCGAAATGTTAGAAGCAGGTGTCCACTTTGGGCACCAAACACGCTTCTGGAACCCAAAGATGGCACCGTTTATCTTTGGACATCGCAACAAAATTCACATCATCAATCTTGAAAAATCACTGCCAATGTTTCAGGAGGCAGCAAAGTTTGTTCGCCAGCTTTCCGCAAAGCGCGGAACTATTTTGATGGTTGGCACAAAACGGCAGGCTAGGGAGACCGTTGCTGCAGAAGCCCAGCGTGCCGGTGTACCTTACGTGGACCAGCGGTGGTTGGGCGGTATGTTGACCAACTTCAAGACTGTCAAAACATCCATTAAGCGGCTTAAAGATATGAAAGTTCAGCAAGAAGCTGGCCTGGATGCGATGAGCAAGAAAGAGCAGCTAGTGTTTGCTCGTGAACTGGAAAAGCTTGAGAAAGATATTGGTGGCATCCAAGACATGGCTGCTCTGCCAGATGCGATTTTCGTGATTGATGTGGGTTACCACAAAATTGCAATCGCTGAAGCACGTAAGCTGGGTATTCCTTTGATCGGCGTTGTAGACTCCAATCACTCTCCAGAGGGTGTGGATTACGTCATTCCTGGAAACGACGATTCTTCTAAAGCGGTTACCTTGTATGCCCGCGGTATTGCAGATGCAATTCTTGAAGGTCGTGCTAATGCTGTTGATGATGTCGTTAAGGCTATTGCTGCCGAGAATGATGATGAGTTTGTTGAGGTGAGCGAAGCCTCCGTTTGAGGTTCTTCTTTGCCGAAAATTGGGGCTTATCGGCCCCTTTTTTTTAGTTTTTTATTACACAAATTTAATTGAATACGGAGAGCTCAAATGGCTTCAATCACCGCAAGTATGGTCGCTGAACTGCGCGCAAAAACTGATGCTCCTATGATGGAGTGCAAAAAAGCTTTGACTGAGGCTGAAGGAGATATGGTTAGAGCCGAGGAGTTGTTGCGTGTTAAGCTGGGCAGCAAGGCTGGCAAAGCTGCTTCTCGTGTTACCGCTGAGGGCGTTGTTACGATTAGCGTAGACGGTACGGTTGGTGCGTTAATTGAAGTCAATTGCGAGACAGACTTCGTAACTAAAAACGACAGCTTCTTGGCATTGGCTAACGCAGCTGCATCTTTGGTTGCTACGCAAAATCCAGTTGACGTGGCAGCTTTGTCCTTGCTAGCCTACGAGCAAGATGGCTTTGGTCCCACGCTAGAGGATGTACGAAAAGGCTTGATTGGAAAAATCGGCGAAAACATGACATTTCGCCGGTTCAAGCGATTTAATTCCGGTGCAAAACTTGCAACGTACTTACACGGAACGCGCATTGGTGTCGTTGTTGAGTTTGAAGGCGACGACGTGTCAGCTAAAGATGTTGCGATGCACGTCGCTGCAATGAAACCGGTTGCTCTTTCTAGTGCCGACGTTCCTGCAGACCTGGTTGAGCGTGAGCGATCAGTAGCCGCTGCTAAGGCAGCTGAAGATGCCTCTGTTGCAATTGCTGCTGGAAAACCAGTGCAATCCACGGAAATCGTTGCGAAGCGTATCGACGGCGGTGTACAAAAGTATTTGAAAGAAGTGTCTCTATTTAATCAGCCGTTCGTTAAGAACGATAAGCAAACTGTTGAACAAATGCTTAAGGCTGCGAACACAACTGTTAAAGGATTCACTTTGTACGTTGTCGGTGAAGGTATCGATAAGAAGGTTGATGACTTTGCTGCAGAAGTTGCTGCACAAATCGCGGCGGCTAAGCAGGCCGCATAATTTGCGGTTAACTGCCGAGGCATTTGGCAACCATGTTCATCCCTAGGAGTCTTCTATGAAAATCGAAAAACCAGCTTACAAACGCATTTTGTTAAAGTTGTCTGGTGAGGCATTGATGGGAGACGATCAATTTGGCATTAATCGTGACACGATTGTTCGAATGGTGAATGAGGTTGCCGAAGTAACTCGTTTGGGTGTTGAGGTTGCTGTTGTTATTGGTGGTGGTAATATTTTTAGAGGCGTCGCTGGTGGTTCGGTCGGTATGGACAGAGCGACCGCAGACTATATGGGTATGTTGGCCACTGTAATGAATGCATTGGCATTGGGCGACGCCATGAATAAAGCTGGATTGACAGCACGAGTTATGTCGGCTATCGGTATTGAACAAGTGGTAGAACCTTATGTTCGCCCGAAGGCTCTGCAGTATCTTGAAGAAGGTAAAGTTGTAATTTTTGCAGCTGGGACTGGGAATCCATTTTTTACCACTGACACAGCTGCTGCATTACGTGGTGCAGAAATTGGCGCAGAAATAGTGCTGAAGGCGACTAAAGTTGATGGTGTTTATTCTGCTGATCCCAAGAAAGATCCATTGGCTACACGATATGCTCGAATAACTTTTGATTCTGCAATGTCTCAAAATTTGGGCATCATGGACGCTGCTGCTTTTGCATTGTGCCGTGATCAAAAGCTGCCTATTAAAGTCTTTTCTATCTTTAAACATGGCGCGCTTAAGCGAGTTGTTATGGGTGAGGATGAGGGGACATTGGTTCATATTTAACGGGAGTGGTTTGTCCACAAAAGTTTGCGGCTAAAGAGTAAATGCTATGACCATCCAAGAAATTAAACAGACCTTAGAAGGCAAAATGGATCAATCCATTGCCTCTTTTATGAATAATCTGTCAAAAATTCGGACAGGGCGTGCAAATCCAGCATTACTGGATACCCTACACGTGGACTATTACGGTGCAATGTTGCCTCTTAGTCAAGTCGCAAACCTGTCACTCATAGATTCGCGGACTATTGGTATTCAACCTTGGGAAAAAGGGATGGGGGCCAAAATCGAAAAAGCGATTCGCGAAAGTGATCTTGGCCTTAATCCCTCTAGCATGGGAGATCTTATTCGTGTACCAATGCCAATGATGACTGAGGAACGTCGACGCGAGCTTACCAAGGTCGTTCGTGGTGAAGGGGAAGGTGCGAAGATTGCAATCCGTAATTTGCGACGCGATGCTAATGAAACTGTAAAAAAACTGGTTAAAGAAAAACTGGCCTCAGAGGATGATCAAAAACGATCAGAGGCTGACATACAGAAATTGACGGATAAACATATTTCTGATGTGGATCGTCTCGTGGCTTCAAAAGAACATGACATCATGGCAGTGTGACTGCGCAGTTTTTTTGACGCACATGGTGGTGGGTATATGAATTCCGTACCTCGTCATGTCGCTGTTGTGATGGACGGAAATGGCCGCTGGGCCTCTAAAAGATTCCTACCTCGTATCGCAGGCCACCGACAAGGCGTTGAAAGCCTAAAACGATTAGTCAAAGCCTGTGCACACCGTCAGATTGAAACACTAACTGTGTTTGCGTTTTCTTCTGAAAATTGGAATCGTCCAGTCGATGAGGTCTCCGGGCTGATGGAAATTTTGGCAATGGCGCTGTCGCGAGAAATACCCCAGATGCACCGAGACGGAGTAAGGCTTAGGTTCATTGGGTCCAATGAAGGGCTGTCGGATAGAGTTCAGCGTGGGTTGCGTGAGGCAGAATTAACAACTGCGGGTAATACTGCTATTTTGCTAAATGTATGTTTTAACTATGGCGCCCGCTGGGATATTTGTAATGCCGCAAATTTGCTATTGGAGCATGGCAAAGCAATTACTGAAGAAAATTTATCCTCGGCATTAACTACTGCACACTGTGGAGACCCCGATTTAATTATCCGTACTGGTGGGGAGAGACGTCTAAGTAATTTTCTGCTTTGGCAAGCTGCCTATGCAGAGCTACATTTCACTGACGCTTTGTGGCCTGACTTTGACGAAGCAAGTCTTGATGCTGCACTGCAGGATTTCGGGTCTAGGGAACGTCGTTTCGGTATGACTTCTAGTCAAGTTGCTGCAAAACAACTTGGACGTACTTGAGAGCTGACCTTATGTTACGACAACGCGTTATCACGGCAATGTTGATGCTTGCGGTCCTTGTTCCGGCAATTTTTCACCATTCCATAATTCCTTTTGGGATATTGACCATTGTGCTGATATCTGCTGCAGTTTGGGAGTGGGCTAACTTAAATCAATATGCAAACTATGTGGCGGTTTTCAGTGGTCTAGTTTGTGCGGTGGCTTTAACCTTGGCTTGGAGTGCTGGATGGCTTGATCTATCGCTGTGGCTTCTATGGTTGTCAGTAGGTGGTGCATGGGTTTTGATTTCTGGAGTGCTGCTGCAAAAGGGTGTTGCAGTATGGGCTACGATCCCAAAGTTGGTGCGGTTGGTTGGTGGAATATTTGCAATTGGGACTGCATGGTTTGCAGTTATGAAAGCGCGAACAGTTGGCGTGAACTTTTTGTTCTCTGTTATGGCGTTGGTGTGGGTTGCGGATATTTTTGCTTATACCTTTGGACGCATTTTTGGAGGTAAATGGATTACTCAAAAGCTAGCCCCGTCTATTAGTCCTGGTAAGAGTTGGGAAGGGGCTTTAGGGGGGCTATTTGGTGTTTTACTGCTTGCATTTGTCTGGTTATGGGCGGATTCTGAATTTATTTTTGATTCCAAGAGTCTGTACACGTTATTGTTTGCCCGACTTTATTGGTTAATGCCGATTGCCGTGCTGCTTTTAGGAGTAATGAGCGTGGCTGGCGACTTGCTGGAGTCACTTTTTAAGCGAAGCGCAGGTGTTAAAGATAGTAGTGGTTTGTTGCCTGGGCATGGTGGTGTGTTAGACCGCGTGGATGCGCTACTTCCCGTGCTGCCGCTTGCGATGATGTTGATGGCGGTATGACTTCAAAAATCCAAAAAATTGTTATCTTGGGCTCAACAGGGTCGATTGGTGTTAGCACTCTTGATGTGTTGCATAGGCATTCGGACCGGTTTCAAGTATTTGCTTTGACCGCATCTGTCAACGTAGATTTAATGTTTGCGCAATGCCTGAAGCATCGGCCCGAGTTTGCCGTAATGGTCGGCGAACCGTATGCTGTTGCGTTGCAGCAGCGGTGCCTTACTGCGGGTCTGAGGACGCAAGTATTGTCTGGCACCCGAGCTTTAGTCGAGGTTGCTGAGCACGAGAGTGTCGATACAGTCATGGCTGCTATTGTTGGAGCAGCTGGACTACCTTCTTGCCTTGCTGCCGCGCGCGCGGGAAAGCGATTGTTGTTAGCCAATAAGGAGGCCTTGGTCGTTGGGGGCCATATTTTTATGCAGGCTGTGGCGCAAGGCGGTGCCACATTGCTTCCCATAGATAGCGAACATTCGGCAATTTTTCAGGCGTTACCGGAAAATCAAGATACTTGGTCGAAATGTATCGATAAGATAATTTTGACTGCGTCGGGTGGGCCTTTCCGCTTGCGTGACCCTCAGACATTTCACGCTGTCACTCAGGATGAGGCATGTGCGCACCCCAATTGGGTGATGGGGCGAAAAATTTCTGTGGATTCTGCGACCATGATGAACAAGGCCTTGGAGGTAATCGAGGCAAAATTTCTGTTTGGTTTGCGTCCAGACCAAATTGAAGTAGTCATACACCCCCAAAGCGTTATTCATTCCATGGTTCAATTTGTGGATAACGCCATTGTTGCCCAGTTAGGTACACCAGATATGCGTGGACCAATTGCATACGGGTTGTCGTGGCCTGATAGGATTGAATCTGGCGCTATGCCATTGGATTTTTCCAGCATGTCATCGTTAACTTTTGAAACGTTTGATACCGATGCACACAGAGCGCGTTACCCCGGGCTTTCCTTGGCTTGGGAGGTATTGAACGCTGAGCCTGGTAGTCCGGCTGTTCTTAACGCGTCCAATGAAGTGGCTGTAGCTGCTTTTTTAAATGGAAGTATTCGCTTTGATCAAATTCACAATGTCAACCGCAAAACTTTGGATAGTGTCCCACTCGGCGAATTAACTGATATCGGGGATTTACTAGATTTGGACAAGAAATCCAGATCGATCGCTGATAATTTTGTTGCAGCTTTGGCGCGTTGATCGGTACGAAAGTAGCCTGTGCTAACTATTGCCGCATTTATATTTGCCATTGCAGTGTTGGTGGCTGTGCATGAATGGGGTCACTTTGCAATGGCGCGTCTTTGTGGTGTTCGCGTCCTGCGGTTTTCCATCGGGTTTGGGCCTCGGCTTATAGGATGGACATCGCCGCAAACCGCTACCGAGTTTGTTGTATGCGCCTTGCCGCTGGGTGGTTATGTCAAGATGCTTGACGAACGTGATGGTGCTGTTGAAGCAAATATGCGCGCATGCGCTTTTAATACACAGCCACTCAAAAAGCGTGTTGCTATCGTAATGGCGGGCCCGTTCGCTAATTTGCTGCTAGCGGTCCTTATCTATTCTTTGGTCAACTGGATCGGGATCGAACAGCCGCAAGCGCGGCTTTCTATGCCGCTTGCTGATTCTGTTGCGCAGAGAGCTGGATTTCAAGGTCGAGAGCGTGTGTTGGCCGTTGCATTTGACAATGAAACCTCTGTAGAAGTTACTTCATTCGATGATTTTCGTTGGTGGCTCACACGTGCTGCTATCGGTTACCGTAATTTAAAAGTTGAGTTGCAGCAGGACGACGGCTTGTTGGTGAGTAAAACGCTTGAACTTGCTTCGATGGAATCAAGTAATGCCGATAGTGCGCTATTCAGGTCAATAGGGCTTGTATCTCCATATTCTCCAGCACAACTAGGGGAGGTGGTACGAGGCGGTGCCGCTGAGCGAGCTGGACTAATTTCGGGGGATGTCATTCTTGCAGTCGATGATTTACGCATCGTTGATGCCAATCAATTGCGCGACCATATTCGGAACTCTGGCCGCAATGGGGTAATTTCTCAGCAAAAGTGGCTTATCAAACGCAATTTTGTCGAGATTTTGAAATATGTTACACCGATGCAAGTTACGGAACAAGGGCGCATCATCGGACGTATTGGTGCAGTAGTGGGTGCAATGCCAGACATGGTTACGGTGCGATATGGTTTTTTTGATGGAATCTATCGCAGTGTGACTCGAACTTGGGAGCTCTCTGTTTTGACTTTGAAGATGATGGGTCAAATCGTTACAGGACAGTCATCCCTAAAGAATCTAAGCGGGCCGTTGACCATTGCGGACTATGCGGGAAAATCGGCATCTATAGGTGTTATCCAGTTTGCCGTTTTTTTGGCACTTGTTAGTGTTAGTCTTGGGGTACTTAACTTGCTGCCACTCCCCATGCTCGACGGAGGACACCTAGTGTATTATCTCTGGGAGTTTTTCGCCGGTAGTCCCATCTCTGATAGTTGGATGGAGCGTCTGCAGCGTGTCGGTTTAGTCGTGTTGATGGCGATGATGTCTATCGCCATATTCAACGACATCACTCGCCTTTGGGGGTGACCTGCTGGGGTTTCCAAAGGTTTTAAACAGTTTCATTGGACAGCCATGCAAATCGTAAGAAGTTTATTGAGCCGCGCTTTGGTCGCAGTATTTTTGGGCATACTGAGCCAAGGTGCGATGGCGGTAGATCCGTTTTCTGTTCGAGATATTCGTGTCGAAGGTTTGCAGCGCGTTGAAGCCGGAACCGTATTTGCCACACTACCAGTCAAAGTAGGTGACACTTACAGTGACGATAAAGCGGCGGCTTCGATTCGGTCATTATTTGCTTTGGGATTATTTAAAGATATTCGTATTGAGGCCAGTGACGGCATTTTGGTTGTGATTGTTGAAGAGCGCCCCAATGTCGCAGATATCGAATTTTCTGGCACCAAAGAATTTGATAAAGATATTTTAAAAAAGGCTTTAAGAGATATCGGATTGGTTGACGGACGCCCCTTTGATAAGGCTTTGGTGGATCGCGCTGAGCAAGAACTCAAGCGCCAGTACATTAACCGCAGTATGTATGCTACTGAAGT